>CANKWR010000013.1 GCA_947487525.1 Bacteroidota bacterium | reverse complement strand
TCCATTATTCACCGTCACTCCACTCGTTCCTCCTCCCAACGCACTACCATGCTTCACTATCAACATTCCACCAACTACACTCGACACCCCCGTATACGTATTCGCTCCACTCAACGTCACCCGAGCATTCCCATATTTCGCTAACGTACCCGCTGTACTCGTCGAAGAAATAATCCCATTCAATAACATATTCCCAGACCCAACAAAATTCCCAACCTCTAATCCAAACGTCGCTAAATTAATATTACCACTCACAATCAACGAGTCCGCATCGGATCCTATTCGCGTCGCCGCAACTGCCAACGTCACATCTCCAGACCAACTATTCACTCCACTCACACTCTCTAACGCTCCATAACTATTCACCCCATAGCCTCGCAAGGTCAACGCCTCCGTACCTATACTCACACCTCCCTGCAATCGCAACGTCGCTCCATTCGTAACACTCACACCTCCCGCAACTGTACCCAACGCTGTATTATTTTGAACATTAATTGTCCCAGCTCCAACCGTCACTAAACCCGTATACGTATTCGCACTACTCAACGTCAACGTTGAGCCTCCTCCATTCTTTGTCAACCCTATACTCGTCGCACTACCATTCTCTATCAACCCACTAAAAGTCGTACTCGTAGGATTATTATACGACATCGTTAATGTCAACGCACCTGTTACACTACTCCTAATCGTTCCACTTCCAGCTATCGAACCAACCGTCTCACTATTCCCTCCTAAATCAAACACCGTCCCACTATTCACCACCACATCACCATTATCTCGTAAACTAGCAGCCGTACCCAAACGCAACGTACCCGCATTAATCGTAGTAGCACTCCTATACAACACCTGATTCGCATCATCATAACCACCATATGCACTACTTATTATCCTAAACACTCCACTTCCATTCTTCGTAATACTCCCAACATTAAACACTCCCGCTGTCTGACCATCATTCACCCCTCCACTCGTAAGCGTAGCATTCTCCGTACTAATCATTAAATTACCCGGAACCTGACCCTGACGAGATCCATAATAACTATTATCTCCCGCATACGAACTAATCGATGCACTTATAATCACTCCACCAACTCCCGTAATAGATACATCTCCTCCTCGACCACCTTTATTCGCAGCATATCCTCCCCATGTATGATAACCGCCCGTCGTCGTAATCGCTCCACTTATATTCACCTTCCCCCCAGCACTTATCGTCACATCCCCTCCAGCACCCGCAACACCTGTACTCGTATTTCCAACTATATTATTACCAGCAGTCGTATTTATAGCAGATGCAACTATTACATCACCCGTACTACTCAATAACTGTACCCCTATACTTGGATAACCCGTCGTACCAATATAACCATTCACCGGACTACTTAATGTAATCGGACTACTTATCGTTATATGACTATTCGCACTAATTACTAAACTTCTCCCCGCAGAACCATTGTTATTCGCACTCAACGTATTACCACTAGCATTCAATATCACACTCCCACTCTGTGTACCATTCGCATACACAGTCGTTATCGTCACACTACCACTATTCAACCTCGTCTGCAAATCCGTATACGATATATTCGCATTGTCCGACGTCGGAGTAAACACCCACGGTGCACTCGCATTCCAACCACCTCCACTCGTAGTTAATGTATTAATAATGATATTACTATGCGACATCGGATACAACACCACATCACGACCAGGTACAATCTCATACGTACCATCACTTAACTGTAGCGTATAGTAATTATTCGTGCCATCATTAAACCACATCTGATCCAACTGATATGGCGCCAACATCGATAAAAACTTCACCCTCGATCCCGTCGCACTACTCGGCCCAGCATTACTCGTCTCTCCATAATTCCCCTGCCAACCCAATATCGTTAAGCGCTTATAATCCAATAACAACCCAACACTTCCAAACGTAATCACTCCAGTACCCCTTAACGACAACGTCGAACTAGTCGGGATATTCAATTGACCTAACTGATCCGTATAGCCCCCATTATCCAACATCCCTCCATTAAAATACACAACACTATTATTCGGCAACACATCATTCGCTCCCAATATCAACGCACCTCCAGTTATATACGTCGCTCCACTATACGTATTCGCTCCACTTATCGTTAATCGATTCCCACTCACTTTCGTTAACCCACCACTACTACTCATCACACCACTTATTAATGTATGACCATTACCCGTATTACTTCCCATCGTCAACACCTGACCATTCGTATTAAGCGCTCCACTCAACGTCAATGAGTCCGCATCCGATTCTATCAACGATGCTCCAGATAATAAAATACTACCCGCCCAACTATTCACTCCACTCGCATTCACCAACACGCCCGTATTATTCACACCAGTACCATTGATCGACAACTGCTTGGTCGACCCTATCGTTATCCCATCACTCAACGATAACGCACATCCATTATTCACCGTCACTCCACTCGTTCCTCCTCCCAACGCACTACCATGCTTCACTATCAACATTCCACCAACTACACTCGACACCCCCGTATACGTATTCGCTCCACTCAACGTCACCCGAGCATTCCCATATTTCGCTAACGTACCCGCTGTACTCGTCGAAGAAATAATCCCATTCAATAACATATTCCCAGACCCAACAAAATTCCCAACCTCTAATCCAAACGTCGCTAAATTAATATTACCACTCACAATCAACGAGTCCGCATCGGATCCTATTCGCGTCGCCGCAACTGCCAACGTCACATCTCCAGACCAACTATTCACTCCACTCACACTCTCTAACGCTCCATAACTATTCACCCCATAGCCTCGCAAGGTCAACGCCTCCGTACCTATACTCACACCTCCCTGCAATCGCAACGTCGCTCCATTCGTAACACTCACACCTCCCGCAACTGTACCCAACGCTGTATTATTTTGAACATTAATTGTCCCAGCTCCAACCGTCACTAAACCCGTATACGTATTCGCACTACTCAACGTCAACGTTGAGCCTCCTCCATTCTTTGTCAACCCTATACTCGTCGCACTACCATTCTCTATCAACCCACTAAAAGTCGTACTCGTAGGATTATTATACGACATCGTTAATGTCAACGCACCTGTTACACTACTCCTAATCGTTCCACTTCCAGCTATCGAACCAACCGTCTCACTATTCCCTCCTAAATCAAACACCGTCCCACTATTCACCACCACATCACCATTATCTCGTAAACTAGCAGCCGTACCCAAACGCAACGTACCCGCATTAATCGTAGTAGCACTCCTATACAACACCTGATTCGCATCATCATAACCACCATATGCACTACTTATTATCCTAAACACTCCACTTCCATTCTTCGTAATACTCCCAACATTAAACACTCCCGCTGTCTGACCATCATTCACCCCTCCACTCGTAAGCGTAGCATTCTCCGTACTAATCATTAAATTACCCGGAACCTGACCCTGACGAGATCCATAATAACTATTATCTCCCGCATACGAACTAATCGATGCACTTATAATCACTCCACCAACTCCCGTAATAGATACATCTCCTCCTCGACCACCTTTATTCGCAGCATATCCTCCCCATGTATGATAACCGCCCGTCGTCGTAATCGCTCCACTTATATTCACCTTCCCCCCAGCACTTATCGTCACATCCCCTCCAGCACCCGCAACACCTGTACTCGTATTTCCAACTATATTATTACCAGCAGTCGTATTTATAGCAGATGCAACTATTACATCACCCGTACTACTCAATAACTGTACCCCTATACTTGGATAACCCGTCGTACCAATATAACCATTCACCGGACTACTTAATGTAATCGGACTACTTATCGTTATATGACTATTCGCACTAATTACTAAACTTCTCCCCGCAGAACCATTGTTATTCGCACTCAACGTATTACCACTAGCATTCAATATCACACTCCCACTCTGTGTACCATTCGCATACACAGTCGTTATCGTCACACTACCACTATTCAACCTCGTCTGCAAATCCGTATACGATATATTCGCATTGTCCGACGTCGGAGTAAACACCCACGGTGCACTCGCATTCCAACCACCTCCACTTGTAGTTAATGTATTAATCGTGATATTACTAAATCCTGTTTGACTTATTGCAACACCGGCAACACTAAAAAACAATAAAAATAAAATTGAAAATTTCAAACGATTACCTAAACACGCACAACTTCTTTTTACCGAAATGAAGTTTCGGTAAAAAGAAAATAATATGTCGATACGTCTTCTCATAAAATAATTAAAAAAAATATTTTACTCGCTTTATAAATTAAAAATTATCAATAAAAATAATCGAACTGTACACGATCATTTACCGAAATATTATACGATCCATTTTTTGTGGCATCATACTTTATATATATAGTAGGGGTAGCTGATACAGTTGTAAATGCACTAGATGTATAAAAACCATATGCTGCGTTACTAATTCTAATACCATTAATATACATCTTCACTTTTGAGGTAGTACTTGGAATTTGTGAAATTGTAAAATTGGTTTGAGAAGCTGTAGTTGCGGACATTGTTCCCGTTTGAGCACCAACAGTTGTTTCATCGACCACGTCTCTCACCGATGTTCCTGTTGAAGATGTCCATGAGGCTGTACCTGCACTACTAATAGTTAAAACCTGACCAACAGTACCCGAAGCGGTAGGATACGCCGTACCTCCTGCGGTAAAAGCATTTGTACCACTAACACTTAAAGACCCATTAATAATAGTTGTTCCAGAAAATGTTTTACTGCCTGCAATAGTTTGTGCTGTGGTCAAGTCAACAAAATTTTGTGTTGCAGAACCAGTACCGCCATTCGCAATTGGTAAAATACCAGTAACGTCGGTAGTCAAAGTAACCGCCCCCCAAACTGGAGCAGAGCCATTACTTCTTAAAATTGTATTCGCAGCACCAACGCCTAAACGCGTTCCTGATCCACTGGTGCCTCCATAAATTAAATCACCCGCTGTGGTCATTGGAGAAAGCGCATCAAAGGCTGTCACTTTGGTAGAAGCACCCGTACCCCCTTGTGCAATTTCAACTACACCGGATGAAGTCAACCCTTTATTCGCATCTGTGAATACCGCTTTAGAAGCAGTCAATCCACCAATATATAAATTTTTCGCAATCGAAGCGCCGCCAGCAACAATCAAAGCGCCATCACTTGTACTTGTTGCATTAGTAGCATCTGCAATAGTTGTAGTTGCAGAGAAAGTTTTTGCTCCTGCAAAAGTTTGTGCTGCAGTAGTAATAATACCACCATTGGTTGCATCAGCAGGTGTTAAGCTTAAAACATTTGTACTTATAGTTGCACCTTTTGCATTGGATGATCCTGCAATAGCCCCAACTGATAATGCACCACTTGACCATGTCAAAGTACCACTTCCATTGGTTACTAATAATTGTCCTGCAGTACCGTCCGATGTTGGGAAAGTGATTCCCCCAGCAGTCAATGCACCCGTAAATGTTGCAGTAGTCCCATTCAAAGCACCGGTTAAAGTACCCCCACTTAATGGTAAATAGTTGGAAGCAACTTGTGAAGGTGTTGCATAATCAGTGCCCGCTGTAGCAACAGATACATTACCATTACCATCCGCTTGCAATACCCCATTCAAAGTACCGGCGCCCCCATTTGAACTAGAAACGATGCCAGTTAATTTGGTTGCACTCATCGAAGTTATTTTTGCATTGGTCACTGCACCATCTGCTAATTTTGCAGTGGTGATAGCCCCATTTAATAACTTAACTGAAGTCACCGCATCATCTGCAATTTTTGCAGAAGTAATTGCTGCATCGGTAATAATTGGTGTAGCAGCTGATGTGCCAGTGCCTGCTAAGTCACCTCCTAATTTTATAATTCCTTTTATTGAAGTAGTTGCATCGTTTACTGTAGAAGAAGCAATTTGTGCATCTACATAAGTTTTAACTGCTTTTGCACTTGGATATTTTGTATCGGAAGCTCCATCCGTGGTTACACTAGTTGATTTATTTGATAATGCTTCTTTTAAATCCAAAGCAGTTTGCTGTAAAGTGCTCACCGGCTTATCTGCATCACTTGTATTATTTACATTTCCTAAACCCACATCACTACTTACAATGCCTGTTGGATTTGTAATAACAGGACTCACAATAGTTTTATTCGTTAAACTTTCAGTGCCTGACAATGTAGCAATTGTTGCAGTTAAAGAAGGAAGCGTTAATGTATAATTAGATCCAGTTGTATTGGAAGAAGATAAAATAATACTCCCTGCTCCAGATCCCTTAATAGCTATTTTTTGATCCCCAAATGTTTTTAATCCTGTAATTGATTCAGCACCTTCCAAAGTTGCAACTGTTCCTGAACTTGGTAAAGTTAAATTTGTTGTTCCTGAAACAGTCAATGACAAAGCATCAGCACCAACAGTGGTCATTGATCCTCCAAGCGTTAAAGTATTACTTCCATTATTTACACCGGTACCGCCATAAGCTGGTGACAATTGTCCAGTAATATCTGAAGATCCATCAAATGTATTTCCAAAAATAGTTCTTGCATTTGCAAGTTTGGTTGCAGTACTTGCATTTCCGGTAACATTACCCGTTAAGTTAGCGGTAATCATACCAGCAGCGAAATCTCCATTTGCATCCCGCTTAACAATGGTATTTGCAGTATTGCTTGAAGTAGCCGAAATTATACTGGAATTTAAAGTTGTAATAGTTGCAGAACTTACACCACCAACACTATTCACTATTGGTGCAGCAGCTGTTCCACCTAAATCATTCGTTAATTGAATTTTTCCTTTAGTACTCGCATCTGCATCGGGGGTGACCGAACCTCCAACAACTGATGCAACAAATGCTGTAGTCGCAATTTGTGTGTTACTTGTTCCTGCCGCAGGGGTTGGTGCAGTTGGTGTTCCTGTGAAAGATGGTGAAGCAATTGTTGCTCTTAATGCGATGTCATTAGTATTTGTTGTGATGCTTGCTGTATTTGCAGTAACTCTAGTTTCTAATGAAGTAATACTCGCTGTATTCGAAGCCACATTTGTTTGTAATACCGTAATACTTGAAGTATTTGATGCAATATTATTTGTGTTCGTTGTAATGTTAGCTGTGTTCGTTGCAATGCTTGATGTATTTGCAGTAATACTCGCTGTATTCGCTGATACATTTGTTTGAAGCGAGGTAATACTTGATGTATTAGATGCAATATTACTGGTGTTCGTAGTAATGTTAGCCGTATTTGTTGCAATGCTCGCAGTATTGGCAGTGATGCTTGCTGTATTCGACGCAACAGTTGTTGGCAATGTTGTAATCGTTGATGAACTTACACCACCTACACTATTCACTGTTGGTGCAGCAGCTGTTCCACCTAAATCATTCGTTAATTGAATTTTTCCTTTGGTGCTCGCATCTGCATCGGGGGTGGCCGAACCTCCAACAACTGATGCAACGTAAGCAGTTGTTGCAATTTGATTTGTACTTGTACCTGGTGCGGCAGTAGGTGCAGTTGGTGTTCCAGTGAAAGATGGTGAAGCAATGGTTGCTCTTAATGCGATGTCATTAGGTAGATTCGATATGGTTGTTGAACTAACACCGCCAATACTATTAACAGTTGGTTGATCTGCGGTTCCACCTAAATCATTGGTTAATTTTATTTTACCTTTTGTTGTGGAAGTCGCGTCTGGTGTAGCCGAAGCACTAATACCTGTTTGAACGCTTGACGAAACAATATTTTGAACAAATGCAGTGGTTGCAATTTGAGTATCATTGGTTCCATCTTGAGGGGTTGGTGCTGTTGGAGTTCCTGTAAATGAAGGTGAAGCAATCGTTGCTCTTAAATTAATTGCATTAGTATTTGCTGCAACTCTAGTTTCTAATGAAGTAATACTCGCTGTATTCGCTGATACATTTGTTTGAAGCGAAGTAATACTTGATGTATTAGATGCAATATTACTCGTATTCGTTGTAATGTTAGCAGCATTTGTTGCAATGCTCGCTGTATTGGCAGTGATGCTTGCTGTATTCGCTGATACACTTGTTTGAAGCGAGGAAATACTTGAAGTATTCGACGCAACAGTTGTTGGCAAGCTAGCTATCGTTGATGAACTTACGCCACCCACACTATTCACCATTGGTGCAACAGCCGTTCCACCTAAATCATTCGTTAATTGAATTTTTCCTTTAGTACTCGCATCTGCATCGGGGGTGACCGAACCTCCAACAACTGATGCAACAAATGCTGTAGTCGCAATTTGTGTGTTACTTGTTCCTGCCGCAGGGGTTGGTGCAGTTGGTGTTCCTGTGAAAGATGGTGAAGCAATTGTTGCTCTTAATGCGATGTCATTAGTATTTGTTGTGATGCTTGCTGTATTTGCAGTAACTCTAGTTTCTAATGAAGTAATACTCGCTGTATTCGAAGCCACATTTGTTTGTAATACCGTAATACTTGAAGTATTTGATGCAATATTATTTGTGTTCGTTGTAATGTTAGCTGTGTTCGTTGCAATGCTTGATGTATTTGCAGTAATACTCGCTGTATTCGCTGATACATTTGTTTGAAGCGAGGTAATACTTGATGTATTAGATGCAATATTACTGGTGTTCGTAGTAATGTTAGCCGTATTTGTTGCAATGCTCGCAGTATTGGCAGTGATGCTTGCTGTATTCGACGCAACAGTTGTTGGCAATGTTGTAATCGTTGATGAACTTACACCACCTACACTATTCACTGTTGGTGCAGCAGCTGTTCCACCTAAATCATTCGTTAATTGAATTTTTCCTTTGGTGCTCGCATCTGCATCGGGGGTGGCCGAACCTCCAACAACTGATGCAACAAATGCTGTAGTCGCAATTTGTGTGTTACTTGTTCCTGCCGCAGGGGTTGGTGCAGTTGGTGTTCCTGTGAAAGATGGTGAAGCAATTGTTGCTCTTAATGCAATGTCATTGGTATTGGTCGCGATGTCACTTGTATTAGTGGTAATGCTAGCTGTATTGGCAGTAACTCTGGTTTCTAAGGAAGTAATACTCGCTGTATTCGAAGCCACATTTGTTTGAAGCGAAGTAATACTTGATGTATTAGATGCAATATTACTGGTGTTCGTTGCAATGTTAGCAGTGTTTGTTACAATGCTCGCTGTGTTCGAAGCCACATTTGTTTGTAATGCCGTGATACTTGAAGTATTTGATGCAATATTATTTGTATTAGTAGTAATATTAGCAGTATTTGTTGCAATACTTGCAGCATTGGCAGTGATGCTTGCTGTATTCGCTGATACACTTGCTTGAAGCGAGGTAATACTAGAAGTATTTGATGCAATATTATTAGTGTTCGTTGTTATACTTGCTGTATTTGCAGTGATGCTTGCTGTATTCGACGCAACAGTTGTTGGCAAGCTAGCTATCGTTGATGAACTTACGCCACCCACACTATTCACCGTTGGTGCAGCAGCCGTTCCACCTAAATCATTCGTTAATTGAATTTTTCCTTTAGTACTCGCATCTGCATCGGGGGTAACACTATTGGTAATACTTGAAAGCACAAATGCAGTAGTTGCTAATTGGGTTGTATTTGTACCAACAGGAGCGGTCAATGCAGTTGGGGTTCCCGTAAAGGAAGGCGATTCAATAGTTGCTCTTAATGCGATGTCACCGGTATTTGTTGTGATGCTTGCTGTATTTGCAGTAACTCTAGTTTCTAATGAAGTAATACTCGCTGTATTCGAAGCCACATTTGTTTGCAGCGTTGTAATACTAGCTGTATTCGATGTAATTGCATTGGTGTTAGAAGTAATACTTGCGGTGTTCGTTGCAACATTTGTTTGCAGCGATGTAATACTAGCTGTATTCGAGGCGATTACATTGGTATTAGAAGTAATACTTGCTGTGTTCGTTGCAATATTATTTGTATTAAGTGTTATTGCCGAACTATTGGCTGTTATACTTACCGTATTACTTGCGATTGAGTTCGTATTTGAAGTGATACTAGCTGTATTAGCATCCACATTCGTTTGCAATGTGGTGATGCTTGAAGTATTTGAAGCAATTGCATTAGTGTTAGATGTAATACTCAAAGTATTTGCTGTTACATTCGTTTGCAAGGAGGTAATACTCGCTGTGTTGCTTGCTATTAATGTAGGAAGTGTTGAAATAGTTACAGAACTAACGCCACCAACACTATTTACAATTGGCGAAGAAGCAGTGCCGCTTAAATCACCCGTTAATTTTAATTTACCTTTTGTGGTAGCATCTGCATCTGGAGTCTCACTATTTGTTATGCTAGATAAAACAAATTGTGTTGTGGCTACTTGTGTGGTATTTGTTCCAGTTGCAGCAGTAGGAGCAGTCGGAGTTCCCGTAAAGGAAGGGGAAGCAATGGTTGCTCTTAAAGCAATATCGTTGGTATTAGTGGTGATGCTTGATGTATTTGCAATAACACGTGATTCTAATGAAGTTATACTTGAGGTATTCGCAGCCACATTCGTTTGAAGAGAGGTAATACTTGCTGTATTTGTAGCAACCAAAGTTGGCAAAGTAGTAATGGTAGATGAACTTATTCCACCTACACTATTAATTGTAGTTGAAAATGTTCCGGTACCACTCCCTGTAACATCGCCTGTTAAAGTTATTAACTGGTCTCCTGAATTCACGCCACCAATCGTAACATCACCAACTACTGTTAAGGTTGTATTCGTATTAGTACCCCCAGCAATTGTAAATCCTGTAGCAAGTGCAGTTGGTGTAACACCATTAATAATTTTATTTGTTAAACTTTCGCTACCGGTTAAGGTGGCCAAGGTTCCAGTGAGTGGCAATGTCAAACTGGTATTGCCCGTTGCAATTAAGGTCGTACTAAAATTACCTGAAGTAGCAAAATAACCATCCGTTGACAAACTACCGCCTAAGGTAACTGACTTCCCGCCAATTTTATTTACCAATGGTAATGCTGCAGTACCTCCCAGGTCACCAGCTAATTGCACAATTCCCTTTGCAATAGTAGTTGCATCACCCGCTCTATTATTTAAAACAGTATTGTCAACATAAGTCTTCACCGATTTGACACTTGGATATTTCACATCCGAATTGGCATCAGTGGTAATATCTAACGATTTATTTGCTAACGCTTCTTTTAAATCCAATGCAGTCTGTGTTGCCGTTGAAATTGGTTTATTCAAATCACTTGTATTGTCAACATTTCCAAGTCCTATCATTGCTTTTGTAATACCACTAACGGTACCTGTGAATGATGGAGAATTAATGTCCGCTTTTTCGTCTAAAATATTTTGCTTTAAATCAAGTGCATTTTGAACTGCGATAGAAATGGGTTTGTTTAAATCACTTGTATTATCAACATTTCCCAACCCAACCATAGCTTTGGTTATACCACTCACTATTCCTGTAAATGTAGGGGAAGCCGTATTTGCTTTTAAATTCAAGGCAAGTTGTGTGGCATTTGAAATTGGTTTGCCAAGGTCAGTTGTATTATCAACATCGCTTAATCCAACATCTGACTTTATCAAACCGACTGGAGTGGTTATTACAGGACTAGTTAAAGTTTTATTGGTTAAAGTTTCTGTACCAGCTAAAGTTGCTAAAGTTCCTGTGGTAGGAAATGTTACATTCGTATTTCCTACCGAAGTGAATGTTGTGCTATAATTTCCTGTAACAATCAAATCACCTGCAGTTGAAAACAATCCACCTGTATTTATATTGCCGCCTAGTGTTAAGGTCTTAGTTCCATTGTCAACTCCAGTTCCGCCAAAATTGGGTGTAATGACTTGTAATAAATTTACAGTACCATCAAATAGATTTCCATAAATATTTCTAGGGGTTTGCAAAGCCGTTGTTGTACTTGCATTACCAGCTAAGGCTGCGGTAATAATTCCTGCACTAAAATTTCCACTTGCATCTCTTGCAACAATAGCGTTAGCAGTATTAGAATTTGTTGAAGAAGTTGCACTATTTAAGACTTTGCCAGCGGTAGCAATAGTTGCCAATTTTGTATCCGTAATATTTGCACCAACAGCAATTTTATTATTATCTATTGCGCCATTGGAAATAGTGGTACTAAAAGTACCAGTTCCTGACCCAATCACATCTCCAACTAAAGTAATTAATTGATCCCCCGAGTTTACACCTCCAATAGTGACATCTCCTATAACTGTTAACGTTGTATTCGTAATCGTTCCTCCAGAAATGGTAAATCCGTTGTTAAGTGCAGAAGGTGAGACTCCGTTAATTATTTTATTGGTTAACGACTCGTTGCCAGTTAAAGTAGCAATTGTACCTGATATAGGTAATGTTATATTTGTATTGCCTGTTGTATTAATCGTAGTTGAATTATTGCCTGTGGTAATTATATTTCCTGCAGTTAATAAATTTCCGCCTAATGATATTGTTTTTCCGCCAATTTTATTTACAATTGGGGACACTGCGGTTCCACCCAAATCACCAGTTAATTGAACCTTTCCTTTTGTAATTGCATCTGCATCTGGTGTAGCCGCTGTCACTAAGGAAGAAACAAATGAAGTGGTGGCAATTTGATTTGAGTTATTTGTTATAGGTGCGGTAGGGGCCGTTGGTAAGCCTGTAAAATTTGGGGAAGCAATTGTTGCTCTTAGTGCAATGTCATTAGTATTGTTAGTGACGAGTGAATTCAAAGTTGCAATATCCGTTGTGTTGATATTTATATTGTTGGTATTCGATGTAATGTTTGCAGTATTGATAGCTATGTTTGATGTGTTAGTTGCAATACTAGTTTCATTCGCAGCAATCCTCGATGTGTTACTTGAAATACTTACCGTATTGGAAGCAACTCTAGTAGGTAAATTAGCTATAGTAGATGAACTTACACCTCCTATACTATTTACTGTAGTTGGGAACAACCCAGTTCCACTCCCACTCACATCACCAGTTAACGTAATTAACTGATCGCCAGAATTTACACCACCAATAGTTACATCACCTACCACAGTTACCGTTGTTCTTGTACTTGTTCCTCCAGAAATTGAAAACCCAGTAGGCAAGTTGGTTGGGGTGATCCCATTAATTGTTTTATTGGTTAAAGCTTGTGTTCCTGTTAGGGTTGCATAAGGTGAAAGCATTAAAGCAGTATCTGAAATATTTAATTTCAAAGCCGCTGTATTCCCAGATGCTATACCCATGGCATTGATCCTATTGGATAAAGACACTGTATCTGTTCCAATTTTATTAGCAACAAATTGAGTAGTTGCTAATAAACCCTCCGTTGGAAAAATTACATTGCTTGCAGCAGTAGTCGTAATGGTTAAATCACCAACACCTCTAGTAATAATGTTATTTCCGAGTGTGATGGTTTTGCCTTTGTTATTAATACCAGTTCCCCCCTTTTCCCCTGGCAAAATACTGGTGATGGTTGAAGTTGAATCCGCAAAATTTGACTTAGTAGCAAAAAGAGTATAAGGTACACTCCAAAATTGCGAAGTGCCTAAATCAATATACTCATTATTTGCATCCCAGTTAGGACTTGGCAATGTTGGTGCAATCGCAACTTTCAAATTCAAAAAATGATTGGATCCACCCCAGTCAATTGCTGCTAAACTGCTTACACCAGAGGTTCTATTCCCTTTTCCTATAATAATGGTAAAAATACCTTCCGCACTGGAAGTCACTTCAAAGCTTTCAGCATATACCGAAGTACCGGTAGCGCTTCCTTTTAAAATGGACACTTTTGCATAAACGGTTCTGCTTACTGCTGCATTCCCATTCGCATCCCTAGCAACGGCTTGGAACAGAATACCATCTGGAGAGATCGTGCCTTGCGAAAAAGCCAGCTTGCTTAAAAATGTAAATATTATAAAAATATAATATTTATTTATTTTGAACATATTGATAAAATAATTCTAAAGGTTATTATTAGTCGAAGTTCTAAGATTCATTATTTATACTATATGGACAAAATGTGGCAGAAAATAGAGAAAATTCTCAGTAGCAAAACATGAAACGTTCATTATCAATAATTATAAACATATAATAAATACGATATTTATTATATAAAAAGTCGCTTAAAAGTCATTGTAAAGGTTATTTAGAAGGGCAAATCTGCTTACTCAAGTACAGATTTAGTCCAATTTTGGTTCCCAAAATAGTCAGCTAATCAGGCAAAACAACAAAATCTATTGCCCATTTATTAAAAAATAATTACATACCATCTCTAAATTGAAAGTCAAAATTGAGGAACGATTAGGGCATTGATTGGCCAGGAAAAATTGATACGCCTTTATAGATAGACCCCATTATGGGGTTGTAAACTTCACGTTTGGTCCATAGTAGGTAAAGTTGCCTACCGTAATATAGGTTCTAATATAATAGGTGGTGCCGCTGGTTAAACCAGTCACATTGGAGGTCATGGACCCATTATTGGTATTGCCATCTGCTAGTTTATTTGTGGCAATAGTTGGGTTAATACTGGTATCCCAACAAATACCTCTTTCTGCAATATTTACATAACTCGCAGGAATAATCGAGGTGAATACCATATTAGTACTTGTAACATTGGAAACAGCACCAGCCACCATTTTTGGCATAGGTACTTTTCCTTGAACCCAGTTGGAGGTAGTACCCGTCATTTGGAAATTGTATAAACTATACAACACTTCAAATTGAGCAGGGGTATAGGTAATATTATAATTGGCAGGAGAGAAGGTTCCATCAACTGCAGCCGATGGTGTAATCGTATACATACCTACGGTATCATTTGGTGCAGTTCCACCATTGGCAGTAAGTGTAACTGAACCAACAGTTTCTCCATTCAATAGTCCAGTGGCTACGAAATTTTTATTGCCGGCACCCAATATTATTTTTGATCCATAAAACTTTTGGAAATATTTAGCAGCAATCGTTAATGGAGCAGGTGCTACATAACTTGTCGCAACTGGAATAGTATAATCATCCGCTGCAGTACTTGTTAATAATACAGTGCCCGTTAAATTGCCCACCGCTGCATTATTTTTTATTCTTAAATAAATTGTGGTATTGGTAATATTTCCACCCGACTGTGTAATCGTAACAGTATTCGCAAAACCTGAACTAGTTGTTTTGGATACTTCAAAGCCAGTTGGTGGAGTGACTAAAATATTTTGAATAATATATTGACCAGAAACATTAAAAATATTTTCTGAAGATGCTGAACCATAAGTGGTATTCATACTTGGTATAGAAGCTGTGGAAGAATTGATGATTGGCTTCCTTACCGAAATAGTCATTGTATAAGTATCACTATAATTAGCAGCCCCTAGTTTATTATAATTAAAAGCACGTACTCTGACTTGTGCATTTTCAACAAGGGTTGTTGCGGTGCCTGATACCACACCGGTTGTGATATTCATCGAAAGTCCTGCAGGTAAGGAATCTAATAATTCAAAACCCAATGCTTTTCCACCAGAATTTAAAGGAGACACTGAAGTACCTGCATAGTTTATATAAAATACACTAGGATTAGGATAAGTAATGGCCGGTGGCAAGGTCGTAATATTTACATTGGAAACATAACTATAATTACATACCCCTTTAGTATAGTTATAACTAATCGCATAAACACCACTTGTACTTAAACCGGGAGTAAATGAACCACTGGATTGATCTAAAAATAACCCCGTTGGGCTTGCAGAAAATGTACCTGTTAATGGACCGTAAATAAAGTTTACCTTCTTTACCCTTAAATCGTTTTCATCAAAAGCATAAGCACCATAGGATACGGTAGTTAAAGTATCCTTTAAAACCGTGATGGTAACCTTTGCTGTATTAATACAACCCACGCCTGCTCCAGAACCTACAACCGTATAAGTAATTGTGGACATTGGCGTAGCAGTTGGACTTGCATTTAAAGTATTGTCCAATCCTGTTGCAGGAGTCCAGGTATAATTAGTTGCTCCTGATGAATTCAAAACAATCGGAGTGCCGGGACAAATAGTTGTATCGGCTCTTGTAGCAACAGCAGTTCCATTTAACGCACTTGTCGAAGGTGTTAAATTACCATTACCATAACCAGTGCCACTACCTCCAATATAAAAATTAGTGCCAGTAGGGATTGGACATGCTGTATTATTCAAAATTGTTTTAGGGGTATTAGATCCTGATGTTCCTCCCATATATAAAGTATTGGATGGATTTATAAATGGAGTACAAGCGCTTTGAGATAAAATTGTTTTTGGAGTGGCAGCACCAGCAGTTCCACCAATATAAAATGATGTTGTATAATCAATTAATGCAGTACAAGCGCTTTGAGATAAAATTGTTTTTGGAGTAGCAGCACCGGTTGTTCCGCCCATATATAAAAGTAGTGTATAGTCCAAGGGAACTGTACATGTTGCTTGATTCAAAATTTGTTTTGGGGTAAGTGATCCAGAACTTGCACCCATGTAAAAATTAGGGTACTCCACTTCACCATTATTAGTAGCATCCGAAGTAATTATAACTGGCGTAGTTACGGTATTATTACAAATACCATAAGTATAAGTAACAACATAACTTCCAACTGTACTTGTATTTGGAGTGATAGCTCCATTTGCAGCATTCAGTTTTAAATTAGCAGAATTCGATGTGAACACGCCATTGGTTATACCAGATAGCGTTACAGGCTGTATGGTTGAAATACTATTTCTTATTTGTGATGGATAACTGATGGAAGTGGTTCCGTTAGTATTATTTACGGTTACAATCACTGTTGCCACATTTCTACAACCATCCGTTGAGCCAGTACCAGTCACCGTATAAGTAGTTGTAGTGGTAGGACTTGCAACTGGATTGGAAATATTTGGGTTGCTTAAACCAGCGGATGGACTCCAAGCATAAGAGGTTGCCCCAACACCTGAAGTAGTTAGGGTAACGCAGTTGCCATTCATGATAGTCGTATCTGAAATAGTAGAAATAAATGGACCAGAAGTATTTTTTGAAGTGTTTGTGTTCAAAATTCCAGGCGCACTATTTGAAGAAGCCCCACCCATCCAAATATTAATTGGTTGCGGAAATGGACATGTTGAAGCACTTATCATTGTATTACTATAGGAGCCATAGTTGCCTCCTTTGTATATTAACACGGAGCTATCTAAAGCATACACACATACAGACCCACTAATATTGGTGTTGCTATAACTTCCAAAGTTACCACCTCGATAAAAACTTATCGTTGAATCTAAAAAAGTAGGGCAGGATGTGGCGCTAATTGCAGTTGTACCATAACTACCATAATTTCCCCCGCGATAAAATGAAATGGTACTATCTATCCTTGTTGGACAAGCTGTTGCATTAATTGAAATATTAGCATAGCTACCATAGTTACCACCTCGATAAAAAAGCAATGTGGAATCATAAGTTGGAGTACATGCAGCAGCAATAAGCATGGATTTCATGCCTGTACCTGAACCTGATGTACCACCCATATAAAAATTGGTTTGAGCCCAAACACAATTTATACTCATGGTAAAAAGTAAGAATAATAAATACTTTTTTAAATTCACTACTTGCTTTCTTGTTTGTTAATGTACGTCACTATTGAAATGACCTTACCCCTCTTCCTCCCGTTCCATTACTTTGACCATTATTATAGGTATTGCCACCATAAAATTGCCTATCAGAAACTTGAATGATTGTAGGATGTCCACCATAACCATTAAAATCACCTCCTTTACAATAGTTTCCTTGGTTCGCACCAATCCCTCTAGGCCATCCATCCGTATTCGCATTCCCATCTGCACCCAACGCACCATCTCCATTCGCAGTGGTAAAGTTGGAATAATCATAGCCACTACCTCCCCCAACTACTTGCTCTGATACATTACCACCCATTTCCATAATTCCATAATAAGTTGCTCCGGCTTGAGATCTTGTTGTGATAGCAGTTGCAGCAAAACCTGATCTATACGGTGCCCAGTTTTGGTCGTTCCAGCTATAAAAGCACAACCCTTCCCCGCTCTGACCAACTCTTTCTTGAAAGGTTCCGTTGTTTGAGCCCGTGCCTGTTGCCTGGGTAATCAAAGTATTCCCCCAAGGATATTCATTTGGGATTGGGTTTAAAGGGCCTCTACAAGCTTTTTCAAATTCAAAATCATTCATAGGTCTTAGTCCTGCCCAGTCTAAATAAGCAGTTAAGTCCGTCCAACTCAAATAAATTACTGGAGTGTAATTCATGTAAGATGTATTGTAGGTAAAAGTAGCAGGGATGGTATTAAATGTTCCAGCGACACTTGTATAAATACTTCCTTTTTGACCACCATTTCCAAAATAAGTATTGACAGAATTGGGGTACCTAGTTCCCCATTTTGATAGTCTTACCGCTTGTTGATCATAAGTAAGTGTATTTAAAAAATCAACATAACTCACAGAGGTTGCTTCATATTTCATACACCAAAAACCATTAAATCCAGTTGGATAGGAAGCAGGTAAATAGTTCGGACAACCATACATTGGATTCGAAGTGTAATTGGTAGCAGCGCCTAATCCTGCTGCTTGAATTGCTGCAGTAATTAAAAGTGGGGTGCCCGCATTATTACCATTCGAAAAATTATAAGAATTAGATTGTCTTCCATCTCCAAGATAAAATTGACCCTGTGGTACATACACCATTTCCATACCAAATATTCTAAAATTATCTGCCGAACTTGGTGTGATTGAAGGACTTGTTGTCATCGAACCATTTAGTTTAAGGGTAATTGTGTGCGTAGCTATATTACCCATCCCGCTAAACGTTCTTCTTAAAAAAACACCCATCCCATCACTCACTGCATCCACTGATAATAAATTAGTCCCACTTGCAACGGAAGTAGTATGATCCCCTGATGTTGTGCTTACTAATGCAGTTGCCCAAATATTGGTATTGGAACAAGCCTGTCTTTTTATAAATACCCAAACCCCATCCCAATTACTGGGTCCCGAAGATAATTTCCAACTATTATCCCATGAAACATTGAATGTCACAGTTTTATTGCCATCATTGTAAATAGGTGTTGAAATTGTCAAATTATTCGCGTTTGTATTTAGCGAAAAACTTAAAGCAATCAAAAAGAATGAAATATATTTTTTCATAAAAGTTTTTTCTGTTTTTCAATTAGTATGTACGAACACCTCTTGCACCCATATATTTATTACGGCCTGCATTTCTTGAATCTCCATTATAAAAACTTCTATCTGAAGTTTGTTGATAAATTACGTTATTACTGTTCATCCAACCACCCCTAGTAGTCGTGCCTGAATTATTTCCTCCTGCAGAAGGCCAGCCAGTTGTATTTGCATAACCCGTTGCGGATAAAACACCATCTCCATTTACGTTAGTAAATCCTGAATAATCAAAGCCAGAACCTCCGATACATTGTTCGGAAACATTGCCAGCCATATCCATGATACCATAATAAGTTGCTCCTGATTGTGTTCTATTCGTAGTTGATTTTGCAAATGCGCCAGGTCTTTGTGGTGAACCATCCCACCCACCATAAAAACAAGGTCCTTCAACAATACCGGCATTTGCATTGGGATCCCCATAGTTACTTCCCAATTGAACCATATTTATTGTTGTAGATCCCCAAGGATATTCATTTGCTACTGGGTTTAAAGTACCTCTACATGCTTTTTCAAATTCAAATTCTGTCATGGGTCTCAATCCGGACCAATCTAAAAATGCCGCAGCTGTTCTCCATGATAAATTACCTTCCACTTGATATGGAAATTGAGGAGTGAATGTGGCAGCTACTGTATTGTATGTTCCAGCTGTACTCACTCTTGTCCACATAGCCCAACAGTTTCCGCAGTCAAAATGAGCCCCAACTACATTGGGTAAATTTGATCCGCCACCCACTTCCACCATATGTGAAGTTTGTTGATCATAGGTTAAAGTATTTGCGAATTCTGCAAAAACTCCGATAGTTGCTTCATACTTCATACAATAAAAACCATTAAATCCTAATGGAAAAGTGGAAGGCAAAGGAACCGGACAACCATAAGCGGTTGAACTAGTATAATTAATTGCTGAACCAATTCCATTAGTCTGAGTTGTAGAAGTAACTAAAACTGGTTGAGATGCGGTACCAGCCGAAAAATTAGTACTATTGGTTGCACGGCCATCACCAAGATAAAATTGTCCTTGAGGAACATACACCATTTCCACCCCAATCACTTCGAAATTATCAGTATTACTTGTGGTAATTGAAGGGTTCGTTCCTGCTAATTTTATGGTCACCACTTGAGAGGGAACATTCCCTACTACATTCGTTCCAATTCGTCTAACAAATACACCCATACCGTCACTCACGGCATCCACTTCCACATCTGTTGATGTAGCACTATTGCTTGCTAATTTTGCAAGATGGTCACCATCTGTTGTGCTTAATTTTTGATGTACCCAATTGTTGGTGCCTGAACAATTTTGTCTTTTAACAAAAATCCAAACCGCATCCCAATTGGTTGGTCCAGCATTAATACACCAGCTATTATCCCAAGCCATGGTAAATGTTAGGGTCTGATTTGCTGATGAATAACTTGGTGTACCTGATATTACCAAGTTATTAGCCATAGCCTGCGATATAAAAAGCAAACTGGCTACAAGGAGTAAATAAACTTGCTTCATATTTATCATTTTGTATGTTTTCATAATTTTTTGTTTCATATTTCTAAATTTCATTTTCAATCATCCAATTTTGTAAAATCACTACTATTTATTAGTGGATTAATTTAATAACTTCTAACTCCCCTTCCTCCTATATTTCTATCTCTCGTATTACTTAGGTTTCTATTATCTCCTCCATAAAATTGTCTATCTGAAACCATCATTTGTGCAGTTTGTCCTCCATTGGTATAAAAACCGCCTCCTTTTAAAATGGTGCCCGATGAAGTACCCCCGTCAGTTGGCCATCCATTTACATTTGCCAAGCCCCTTGTTGTTAAAGCACCATCTCCATTGACTGTTGTAAACGTAGAAAAATTGTACCCTGTGCCGCCACCTACACATTGCTCCACAACGTTACCCGCCATTTCCATGATACCATAAAAAGTTGCAGCTGCTTGCAGTCTATTTGAATTTGAAGTTGCAGCAAAACCCGAACGCATCGGACCTCCATCCCAATTAAAATGAACAATTCCTTCCATCACCATATTCATGGTTTCATTAATGGTGTTTGCATTATTCATGCCTCCACTACTTGTATTCATTGCTGTAGTTCCCCAAGGAAATTCATAAGCTACTGGATTTAAAGTTCCTCTACATGCTTTTTCAAATTCAAATTCAGTCATGGGTCTAAGTCCTGACCAATCTAAATAGGAAGTTAAATCCTGCCAGTTTAAGTAACCAGCTGCTATGTAAGCATTCCATACATTATCTAATCCAAATACTGCGGGGACTGTATTATTTGTTCCAGCCGTTGCTACTTTAATCATTTGTCTGTAATTGGAAGCATTGGTAAAATAAGTGTTGGTAACATTCGGATACCTTGCTCCCCATACGGCAAGTCTTGCAGCTTGTTGAGTATAATTAAGCGTGTTTAAATAATCAACCATTTGTTGTTGGTTAATTTCATACTTCATACAATAAAAACCATCATAACCTGTCGGGTAAGTACTTGGAAGTGGCACAAAGCATCCATATACTGGATTACTTACATAGTTATTATAGGCCCCTATTCCATTGGCTTGTGTAGTACTCGTAATTTGTACCGCACCAATGGTGTTACCTGCCGAAAAATTACTTGAATTCGAAGAACGACCATCCCCCAAATAAAAATTACCCTGTGGTACATACACCATTTCAATACCAATCACTCTGAAATTGTCAGCATTCGTACTGGATCCAATTAACGCAGGATTGTAGGTGCCTGATAATTTAATGGTAACACTACTGGTGCTTGTTAATGACCCAATTTGGTTATTGGCAGAAACATTTCTATGAATAAAAACACCCATGCCATCTGAAACTGCATCCGCAACTAAATTAAAACTACCAGTGACTGAATGATCATTCGAGGTAGTGCTTAATAAAGCATGTGACCAAATTCCATTGGCAGCACAGGGCTGCCTTTTTACAAAAACCCAAACGGCATCATAATTGTTGGGGCCACTTACCCCATTGACTCTCCAACTATTGTCCCATTTGATGGTAAAGGTTAAAGTATTGTTCGCACTACTATAACTAGGATTGCCAATCACTAAATTGTTAGCAAAAGAAGTACTAGTTATGAATAGTAGGATAATTAAATAAATTGTTTTTTTCATATTATTAATTACTAGTTGCTGAATTGTATAAGCCAAGTTCATTGGCATTATTGCCACCGAATTCACCTTGATCAAAACGATAATACAAAACCAATTTTGTCGATGGGTTCTGATCAGATGTTGAATTTGGATTGATACTTGAGTACATGTATTTCTGAATAAAGTTTGTGGCAATTGCTATTTTCCAAATTCTCATTTCGTCGATTGAAAAATTTCCATTCTCCCCTGTTCCATTTATATTGGAACCGAGTCTAAAAAAACTAGGTAAAGTAGAAACCCCATCTACGGTATAGGTTTGAACTAAAGCTGCATTTTTATACACTTTTAAATTGGTCCCACTCCTCACTATGGCAATATGTACCCATGTATTTAGTTCAAGTGTACAAACTGTTTGCCAGGTAGATGGGCCGCCTAAATCAGTAGCCAATAATTTTAATTGTGTGCCGTTTTTTCCAATCTCTAATGCATTATTTAAAATAGAGGTGAAGATTCTATCATTGGCCCCATCTGCTCCCGTATTTTTTACCCAAAATTCAAAGGTAAAATCCGTTAAAGAGTCCTGTAAGTATACTTTACCAATAGCATAGGTCGCCGTACCATCAAAATTTAGGGCATTTCCCAAATTGCTATTCACATATTGCAATGATTGCAAATTAGGCAATGTTACCTGTGCAGTAATGCTTTGATGCAGCATCAATAATAATATGATTGGTAAAAGCTTTTTCATATTTTATTGTAAATCACCAGTTAATAAAATGGAGCCACTTGTATAACACAATGCAGTTGCAATTGCATATAATCCTGAAGTTTGTGTGTAATTATACCTATTACTCGCTCCCGAAAAACTAACAACATTATTATCGGATTGTAAAATCATGCAGGAGAATCCAACAGGGACAGTATTATCAAAAGTAACCGTAAATGCACTGCCTGAACAAACCAACACCTTGCCATTGTAGGTAGCTGCGTTGGCTGAACTAATAGTGATATTAGCAGTAACCGGACTCAAAGCAGCATTAAAACCAGCAATGGTTGAACTCACTGTGGAGGAACCAATTATCGCTCCACTTAAATTAACGTCAGCAAAAGTTTTTGTTCCAGCAAAAGTTTGAGCAGCCGTTGTCACCACACCACCATTAGATCCATCTGCAGGTGTTAAGGCAATAGTGGTTCCACTAATGGTGGCACCTTTCGCATTGGAAGTGGCGCTAATGGGTCCAACAGTGGAAACACCCGAAGCAGGTGCCGCTTGCGAAACCCAATTGGTACCATTGGAAACCAATACATTTCCTGTAGTGCCTGGGGCCAGTGTTTGTATAGCACCTGTTCCATTGCCGATTAATACAGCGTTGGCTGCTAAAGTATTTACGCCCGTTCCGCCATTTCCCACACTTAAGGCAGTCGTTAAAGTTAAACTGCCCGCAGTTAATGAAGTTCCAATCACACCGCTACCGCTAATATTAAAATTAGATGTTGATTGTTGTGTGGTTTGATTGGCAATATAAGAACCACTACCCGCTGGTAAATCTGCAGCAGTTAAAGCTCTAAATGCTGGTGTTCCTGCAGTGGATCCAGTCGCTGGTCCTGCAAAAACAAAATTTTGTGTTGCAGCAGTTACTCCAATACCTCCACTACTTACACTCAATGGTGTTGTTAGACTGAGTGTTCCAGAAGTAATTGAAGTAGCAGTTGCTTCACCTAAGGTAGGCGTTGTAAAAGTTGGATTGGTTAAGGTTGGATTAGTAGCAAAAACAATATTGCCCGTTCCTGTTTCATCGGTCATTGCTGCCAATAAATTAGCACTTGAAGGAGTGGCTAAAAAAGTTTGTACCCCCGTTCCTAAAGTTAGTGCGCTTTGCTTAGCATTAAACGTTGCGTAGTCAGCATTGCTTAATAAACCAGCAGTAGTTCCCGATTGAGCAGCTAATGGTATAATAATGGACTGTGTTGGTGTGGTAGAGGCATTAGCAACCGTTGAAGAAAATGTATTCCCACTAGCACTTATAGCAATGGGAGATAAATTGGTTACTGTTCCGCCCGAACCACTTGCAGAAATAGTGATTGCACCATTCCCATTAGTAATAGTTACACCTGTACCTGCAGTTAAGTTTGTTCTTGAAAAAGTTCCAGAACTTGTACCAATATCAATTTGACCATTTGTTGGGGTAGCGGTTAATCCAGTACCTCCATTCGCAATACTTAATGCCGATGTTAATGATAATGTGCCTGCGCTTAATGTACCACCAATTATTCCATCACCACTAATATTAAAATTAGCACTTGCTTGTTGAGAAGTTTGATTGGCGATATAAGAACCACTTCCTGCTGGTAAATCTGCGGCAGTTAAGGCTCTAAAAGTAGGTGCTCCCGCAGATGATCCCGTTGCTGGACCTGCAAAAACAAAATTTTGCGTAGCAGAAGCTGCACCTGTTCCCCCTTGCGCTACTGTGACCAATGCATTGGTGGTTAAAATGGTGGCATTTGCATCAGGTAGTGTAAATGTTTTTTCTGATCCACTCGGACCTGTGAATTTTGTAAATCCATTTCCTGTGCCACCAAATGTACTCGCTATCACGGCAGTTAAATCAGCTGTCCCATCAAAAGCATTTCCATATATATTTTTAGTGGCAGCTAATTTTGTAGCAGTGCTTGCATTGCCATTTAAACTTGCAGTAATAATACCCGCAGAAAAAGCGCCATTGGCATCTCTAGCGACAATGGCATTGGCAGTATTTAATTTAGTAGCTGTAGTAGCGGTGTTGTCTACTTTGCCGGCAGTTGTTATTGTTGCTAGTTTTGTGTCCTCAATATTTGCAGATGCATCTAAATTACTATTTGAAATCCCAGTTATCGTATTAAGTGCAGCGTCAATTGTTTTATTCGTCAAAGTTTCCGCCCCCGCTAGTGTTACTAAAGTACCAGTAGTGGGTAAAATTAATTGAGTGGGTGCGGTTGTTTTTAAAGTAATATCTGAATTATTTGACCCAGTGGTACCTGTGGTCGTAAAATTTGCTCCTACATTAATTGAACCTCCTAATGTAATCGAAGTAGAATTAGAGTTAGCAACACCCGTACCACCATTAATTGGATTAATGATACCCGTTATTTGACTACCCCCAATAGAACTTCCCGATACATCACTCAAGGTTGCTAAAGTACCTCGTGTTGGTAGGGTCAATACTGTAGAATCTGTAGTAATAAATTTAATAGAAGCCGAAGTGGAAACATTGGTTCCTGCTGTTGTCAAATTACCACCGAGTGTAATTGTTTTTCCTGTGTTATCAACGCCCGTTCCGCCATTTGCACCAGGTAAAACACCAGAAACCGAGGAAGCTGAAATATTATTAATTGCAGTAGTCACATATTCTGTACTTGCAATGGTACTATCATTAGAAGGATAAGTAGCAGTGGGTACTTTAGGAGTGCCTGTCAATACAGGACTAATTGCTCTCACTACATTTCCTGTACCGATGGTTGAAATTTCTTCAATAACACCTCCACTCGAACTTACACGACCTAACACTTTATTGCTTGCACTTACATTTTGAATTTTCGCATAAGTGACATTTGAATTTGAGATCTTAGAAGTGGTAATTGCATTTGCCCCAATAGTAGTAGTTCCTGTATTGTCAATGGTAATATCACCACTCATATCTACTTTAGCAGCTTGGTTACTTACATCCCCCACAATTATTTTTCCGCTTTCTAATAAAGAACCAATGGATGAAACACCCGTAATGGTAGTATTGGAAGCACTAATAATTCTTCCTTTCGCATCCACGGTAATGGTTGGAACGGAAGTGGCTCCACCATATACGCCACTGGTAACACCAGAATTTGCTAAAGTGGCTGCAAAGCTTCCGGTACCTGTACCTGTGACATCTCCTGTGAGCGCTATAGTTTGATCACCGGTATTGGTTCCTGAAACAGTTGCATTATCGGTAATTGAAAGTGATTTTGAACTTGTGCCACCCGCAATGTTAAATCCCGTAGAAGCGGCAGTTAAAGTAACTCCATTAATTATTTTATTGGTCAAAGACTCTGTTCCCGCTAAGGTTGCAATAGTGCCAGTCGTGGGCAAAGTAATATTGGTAATGCCTGTACTAGTTAGGGTGGTATTAAAATTACCTACCGTAATAAAATTATTGGCAGTAACTATATTGCCACCTAAAGTAATGGTTTTATTACCATTGTCCACGCCAGTTCCACCATAAGTTCCAGCAATCACTTGATTTAAGTCGGCAGTGCCATCAAATGCATTTCCATAAATATTTTTGGTTGCAGCTAATTTTGTAGCAGTATTGGCATTCCCAAATAAATTTCCTGTAACATCTCCAGTAACATTACCATTAAGTGAAGCAGTTATATTGCCTGCAGTAAAATTACCACTTGCATCTCTCTTAACGATCGTACTACTTATATTTGCATCAGTTGCAGCATTAGCGAGTAATTCTGCAGCATGAATCGTAGAGGAGGTAGAACCACCAACACTGTTAACAGTGGGTGCATCTGCGACCCCTGTTAAATCACCGGCTAATTTTATTTTTCCTTTTAAACTAGTGGAGGCATCGGGCGTAGCAGCAGCAGTGGTAGTCAAAACAAATGCAGTTGTTGCAATTTGATTAGTATTTGTTCCTGATGTTGCAGTTGGTGCAGTTGGAACACCCGTTAAGTTTACATCAACAATTGTTTTATTGGTAAAAGTTTCCGTACCTGCTAAAGTGGCGATAGTGCCAGTAGTAGGTAAAGTAATATTTGTTACACCTGTACTTGTTAAGGTAGTACTATAATTTCCAACAGTTGTAAAATCACTTGCCGTTAAAATATTGCCACCAAGTGTAATTGTTTTATCGCCATTATTGATCCCAGTTCCCCCATAGGTTCCAGCAATTGCTTGGTTCAAATCTGTACTTCCATCGAATGCATTGCCATAAATATTTTTAGTTGCTGCTAATTTAGTAGCAGTACTTGCATTGCCAGTTAAATTACCCGTCACATCCCCGGTCACATTGCCCGTTACATTACCCGTTAATCCAGCGGTAATGACGCCGGCACTAAAATTACCAGACCCGTCTCTTTTTACAATTGTATTGGCAGTATTCGCTTCTGTTGCAGCATTGGCTAACAACTCTGCTGTACGAATGGTTGTAGAACTTGACCCTCCAACTGAGTTTACTGTTGGCGATGCAGCGATGCCCGTTAAATCCCCAGCTAATTGAATTTTACCTTTTGAACTTGTTGTCGCATCAGGAGTTGCTACTACCACCGCATTGTCCACAAAATCTTTAACTGCTTTTACGGATGGATATTTTACGTTCGATGTTCCGTCGGCACTTACATCTGTACTTTTATTCGCTAAATTTTCTTTTAAAGCAAAGCGTCCAATTAAGGTAGCTGAATCCGCTATTAATGCATTAATTTTTAAACTATGATCAATCATGGCATCCCTATAATTGGCCAACATATTTAATGTGTCGTCCGTTTTTAAATAGGGAAGCAAAAAGCCGGGCATATCCGTAAAACTAACTCTATTGTTAATTGCAGCTGTATTGGCTGCAATATTAGTAGCGTTGTTGCTAATGTTAATAGCATTGTTGGCAATATTCGTGGTATTCGTATTAATATCGTTAATATTTGTATTAATCAAACCCCTTAATACCGTTGAATCAGCAACTGATTTTGCATACAAAGCAGTTGAATCGGATCTTAGTTTTGTAGCAAGTGTTAATGAATCAGTTTGTTGTTTTAATAAATTCGTATTAATCGTGGAAGTATTGACATTGATTAAATTTCTTAGTAAGGTAGAGTCAATTCTTTCTTTATTTAAATTAGTGATGATATCCGCCGAATTAAGCGCGATATTATTTTCACTAGAAGCTATTCTTAAAGCGAGTGTAAGTGAGTCTGCTTTTTCTTTTGCAAGATTATTGGCAATATTGGTATTCGCAGTATTGATCAGTGTCCTCAACACATTTGAATCAGCAACAATTTTCGTATAAACAGCAACCGAATCAGCAGTAGATTTATTTTTTGCCCTTAATGTTTCTGCAGCCAAATTAGCGGCAATTAAATTTTCAGCAGCTGTGGCTCGTGCAACTTCAGCAGCTAAGTCACCGCTTGCACTTGCGCTTAATTGATTAATTCGATTGGAGAGTGAAACGGTGTCACGTGCAAACCTATTGGAAAGCATGGCGGCAGTATCGGCTAAATTTAGCTTTAGCAATTCAGCAGCAATAGCCCTTGTAGTTTCTGTATTTAATGCAGTTTTTAGTGAAGTAGAATCGGATCTAATTTTACTTGCAAGTGCTGTAGAATCTGATATGGATTTACTTAATGATCGTGCAATTTCTAATGATAAAGTGGTACTCTGAACATTCTCAGCAGCCGTGGCTCTTGCAACTTCAGCTGCTAAGTCAGCACTGGAGCTAGCTCTCAATGAATTGATCCGATTAGATAGTGAAACGGTATCACGTGCAAACCTATTGGATAGCATCGCTGCAGTATCTGCATATTTTACACCCGTAATCGATTGAAGATACGGCGCAATAATCCCTGGTATTTGAGCTGAATCTAATTTTATATTAATTCTATTGGATAGAGAAACTGTATCTCGTGCAAATCTTTTGGAAAGCATTGCCGAGGTATCCGATAAGTTTAATTTTTCTCCTGCTGTCGCACCAGCAGCAGCTGCCAATGCGCTCACTTTTTTCGATACAAATAATGTAGTAGCAATGGTACTATCAGCAGTAGCCGTGTCCTGTGTAATGGTTACTGGTCGGCCATTTAATAATGGAGAAGTGATTGTTTTATTGGTAAGCGTCTCCATCCCAGCCAAAGTAGCCAAAGTGCCTGCTGTTGGGAAAGTAACATTACTAGCCGCCGTAGTTGTGATGGTTAAGTCACCTACCCCTTTAGTAATAATATTATTGGCAATAGAAATTGTTTTACCATTATTATTTACACCCGTACCTCCTTTAACACTCGGCACAATCGTACCTATGGATAATGTGGAGTCCGCCACTGCGGCCCTTCCAGCAACAAAAGCATAAGGTACATTCCAAAATTGAGAAGTACCTAAATCAATATATTCATTGGTTGGGTTCCAATTTGGATCTGGTAAAGTGGGTGCTACCGCCAATTGAATATTCATAAAATATAAACCTGAGGCCCAATCAATCGCCAATAAATTAGCAGCACCTGAAGTTCTAGTACCTTTACCAATGACAATGGTAAAAATTCCTTCTTCAGTTGAAGTTACCTGAAAGCTTTCCGCATACACCGAAGCCCCAGTAGCGGTTCCTTTTAAAATAGCCACCTTCGCATATACCGTTCTTGCAACGGCGGCATTCCCATTGGCATCTCTCGCAACTGCTTGAAATAAAATTCCATCCGGAACTGTAGTTTGCGAAAAAGAAGTAGATGATAAAACTACTCCTACAATTAATAATAAAAATTTGAAATATTTAAACATGTAAATCCAATTATTAATTTTTTAAAAATTTAAGTGTTGACAAAACGCTACTTGAACTTACTTGTACAAAATAGACTCCTGTAACCAAGGAAGCCAAATTCAGTCTTAAGCCAGATAACATTTGTTGCTGGGTGGCTTCGGCGGAATAAACAGGTTGGCCTGAATTATTAAACACCATTACGTTAAACTTGCTGTCATTTTGGAGCCTTCCTACACATCTTAAAATGGTATAGGTATTTACCGGATTAGGCGCTAAAGCAAGTTGAATTTGAATTTTAGAAAAGTCAATGTTTACAGAACAGGTTGAATAAAAGTCCCCTTTTTTACTTGCGCTAAACTTTGAAATACTATTGGTGACTTTAATACATTTGTCGCCGTTAATTAAAATAGGGCTACTATACGTGCTCGTTTTCATATTGCCACCAATACTTCCAAGCGAATAGCTAACATTAATTTGAGATTGTGCACTTATGCAAATGCTCAAAAAGAATATGATAATTAAATGTTTCAAATGAATTTTCTTTCTAAAATGTATTTGCTTTCTTCTTTATGTTTCAAAATGATTTCAGAAAAATCATCATTTGAATTAAAGCCAGCACTTTTAATAAGGGATTCAACAGGCAATTCCGAATTCAATGGGTTGGTAAATTCATCCCAAAAATGTTGAAATTTGTGTTTGCTACACAAGCTTTCAAATTCCATCGAATAGTAAGTTGATGTAATATGATTTACAGACGCTGGACTTATATTTAATATTTTTGATATATTTTCTAAAGAAGCAGACTTATGCAAATAATACTGATTCACAAAAAAATGATGGTCAAAAAGATGTTTAGTTCTTGATTCCTTATTCAAGAAATAACGTAAAAAAAATTGTTTCATATGGGAGATTAAACTCATGATTCAGAAGATATCTTATAACACTAAGATTAATCAATTGAAAGTCAAAAACAAAAACTAACAGAAAATGGAGCTATTTCCTCGAAAAAGAATCTGAAACGCTGTATTCCTTTTATTTATACATTAATATATTTTAATAATTGTATTGATAAAAAAGGGGTATTGTAACGGAAATACAACCACAAAAAATTTGGTTAATTAAGCGGATAAATAATTCCTAAAAATAGGGCAAATAGGTGTTATCTAGTAGCTACCGCATCCACGATATCGGATGGATTTCCACCATGGAATTTCTTGAAAGGCTTGTATAAATGTTGCCTTGAGGAAAACCCAACTTCTTTAGCTAGGGCGTCAATGGTATAATTCAAGTACTTGGGGTTGTGAATGATGTCTATAAAAAAGTCAACCCTATTTTTATTCACTAAATCATTAAAAGTCATTGAGTACTTGTAGTAAACAAATTTGTATAAGTCATTTGAACTAATCTTTAATATTTTGGCTAAATGATCCAAGGAGGCATCATTGTTGGTAAAGTACAATTTAGTATAAAACTCATTGATAAAATCAAGCTCGCTTAAGGCAAAATCAGCTTCGCGGTTAAAACTCTCTCCTAAGGATATTTTTAAAGCCGAACGGTTTAAAAACAAGGGTCGATAAAATACCAATAAAAGGATATACATATAAATGTATACGCTAATGCTATGTCCCAATAGTTCATTAGTTCTAAAAATGGGGATAGGTAAATATAAAATAAGGATGCTTACACTTAATCCAAAAACCAAAATCGTCCATTTTTTTATCTTTTCGAAATAAATATTATTATGACTAAACTTTAAAGTTATCATGTACAAGAAGTAAATCATGGTAGCAAAAAAACTTATTATAAGTGTGCCTCTTATAATTTTCAAAATAAGCGGAACTTTTAAGCCCTCATCTCTGACTACCACAATGGTTTGTCCTTTTAATTGGTTGATATATTCTGGATTAAAATTGAAATTATAATACAAGGAAAAAAGCGTGAACCCAACTAGCAAAAGGGATAAGCTAACTACTAAAGATTTAAACTTGGGGAAATATAAAATAGAAAATACATTTAAAAAAGCACTGGCAACAATGGCCTTAGACAATATCACATACAAATAAAAGGTGGTAGGATGTAAATTTTGGCTATAAATAAAAGAAGCAAAGCCAATTGGTATAATTAAACATGCGAAGCAAAGTTTTAGTAATAAAGGTCGCTTGAATTTAACTAATAAATCAACCAAAACGATTACAGAGAAAAAGAAAACTGCAAAATATAATGTTTTAACAAACTCCATAATGAATCAAATTTTATATTCTCTATCTAAAGTTACTAGAAAAATGTCTATTAATTAGCAATAACGAAGAAATATTGATATGCCCCTTTTGCCCCCGTAATTTTTAGTTGTAACTGCGCTGCATTTAGGGTAATAATATCATAACTATTTTTAGTTTTCACATTGGTCACGCTATTGATTGTGGTGATATCTAATTTATTATCGGCAATCATTTCCCATATGCCCGCATAACCATCCGAGTCCATATAAGAACCATCGCGAAACATGGTTTTAGTATATCTTTTTTCAATAGCCGAAAGTTTATACGGCGCGCCAGAAATAGTCAATGAGTCCAACCTCCATACATTGGATGTATTTTGGTAATTACCTGTGCCTGCCAATAAATTTTTCTGGAAATCTGCATTCGTAATAACGGTTTCTTTTGCACAAGAAAAATAGAGCATTGGAATACAAATCGCGATAAAATATTTAAAAACTTTCATGTTTACTATAACTAGTTTATTTAAATAATCTTCTTGAATAGAAAATGCCAAAATTGATATACTTATCCGTGGGGTCATTTGGACTGGCCCTGACTTGCCCAGGAGAAACTGATAGTCGGGTAGGGTTAGAAAAATAAGCAGCAGCAGGACCGTTAGCACCCCCTTTCTCCAATAACTTAGTTACATCAGGATAAGTATCAGGACCCACATCATCCAAATAATCCGTGAAGGCTTTATGATAAGAAAAATGAACACCTACACTATTGAATCTATTAAGCTGATATTTTAATTTAATATTTATGAAATAACCAAATGACATTAATGAATATACTTTCTTGCCACTATCAATTAATTGTCCTCCTGTACCAAGTGGTTGTAAAGGAACCTCATTACCGTTGTATTTGCCCGTTGGGGTAAAGTTGAAAAGATCAACACCAAATCCAATAGAGGGTCTTAACCTTCTAGCCTTGGTATACAATCGATTGTCTACAAAATCATAATTGATGGAAGGAGATATGCTCATTACAGAAGTACTAAAACTCATACCTCTCGCAATCTGTTCATTGTTACTTGAGTTATAATCCGAGTTGGATAATTTAAACATGGCAAGGGTTAAACTAGCACTCAAATTTGAATAAATGGTATAGTTTACATTAACGCCATTATACAAATTCATTACATTCTTAAATACATTTGGACTACTTACTGTTCCTAAGAAAATAGCCCCACCCGTTACTACACCAAATTCAAACTTACTTTTCATTGGTGCTTCTATTTTTTGGAAAATATTTTTTATTGAATCTACCGGTGCCGCTGGTCTCTTTAAACTGTCTTCGGATTTTCTTTCTTTCACCAGCGCTGCTATTAAAGTTCTTCTTCTTAAGTCATTTAAATATGTCACATAACCTACTTTAACGTCAGGCACATAATTGCCTCTTGTGTCGGTAATATTAGTAAGGTTATAATACCCCACTTTTTTACCGTTGTTGACTATTTTAGTGATGGTTAATTTATACTCATTCCCATTAGGCTGTCTGTCAAAGCTAAGCACTGTGTCCATTTTTTTCATGCTACTGTCGTCTTTAAACGAGCTATAGGTAATGGTTGCTTTTCCAAGTTCCAACCCATTGTTTGCTGATAATACAAAACCTTTTAGGGTTTCATTTATTTTAACAGAGTCGCTAAATTCGGTGTCATCCAAATTGGTCACCTTAAATACATGCGTTGGATTAGAACCAATAGGTTGATTTAAAAATGGTTCGAAATCAACTTTCGGTGCATTGTAATTTAAGGTTTGATCGTAGATACTCTTTCGTATTTTATCTACATTAGAAGCGCCTAAATAATTCTTTTTTAGGGGGAAGGATTTATCTGTTCCATATATACCAAAATTAGCAACATGCACAATGGTATCGGTATTGTTATCAATTAAATAGTTGTAAGCAAAACTATTGCCCTCAATTTTAGCGGTAAATCTTGAAAACACCTGATCCGCTCTGCCATAAAATACATTAGTAGAGATATTGTAATTTTTAAACCCATAAACATTATTGCTTACAAAAGCATTGTTCATGATTTCAAAATTCACATGATCGCTTTTTAAATCCTCAAAGTAAATTGCGGCATTGTTGCCAGAAAATAAGTTACTGTTAATTTTGAAGTTCAAATAAGAGGAATCCAAATTAAAATTAAACGGCGTATTTAATACTTGGATCACAGATACTTTACCAACATTATTTACGAAGTTATTATCGCTAATATTAACTGAATTTCTTTTCCAAGCAAAGTCAAAAAACAAGGGAAGCTGTAAATTTCTAAATACAGCATTTTGAATATCAACCGCACTAGAGTCAATATTTTTAATCACCAACCCTACTCCTTCATATTTTTGCTTGCCAAAGAATTCAATGTTTTTATTTACCCCTTTGATACTAATAGGTCCTTCACAAACCAAAATACCCGGGTCAATGAATTCAATTCTAGCACCCGGCTCTACAATCAAATCCCCTTTCACGGTAACTACATTTTTGATTACATGCAAGCCACTTGTAATTTTCAAGCTAGGCAAATTACCGGAAAGTGTATCCTGTGCATTGGCTTGCAATGACAAAATAGCAAATAACAAAATGGCAAAATAAAACTTCATCAATCTAAACATTAATCAATTATTTTATAAATAATAGGAGCCGCCGATCTGGTTGATCCATCTACCAATGACATATTTACATTGTCAAATATTAAAATGTCATTCTTTTTCAATGCGCCTAACACTTTTTGTGTAGGTGATTGGAAAAGTTCCCCGTAATTATTAACCGATTCCTCCTCTTTCCCATTGTGAATACGCACCACTTTGTAGCTATTGATTCTACCAGGGAAATAATTCAAATTGTTCACTTCTAATTTTGCTTCCAAACGCTCCGCACTTAATAAATCTTTTACGCTAATGGTATAGTTCCCCATATTATCCCCTTTAACTTTTACCACTGGATCAGGGATTGGATTCACATTAATTTTCTTTTCAAATAGCACTTTCTTAGCTCCTTTTCTTAAATCATAAAATTTAAGGGAATACTCACCCACCTTGTTAAATACAACGCGGTAGTTTTTATCTGACTTGGCAATATTAACTCTAGGACTAATTTCAATATCAAAGTCCTTACCCATCATAAAATCAAAGTCATTCAACAATGTATTGTTGAGACCAACGATGATGTTTTCAGTATGTAGGGAGTATAAAATTTTCTTAAATAAATCGTCAAATACTTCGTCTGTGATATTCACCACTTTTTGACCAGGCTTGATTAAATCCTCTTCCTTATATTCCTTAACTGTGGATTTAAGCACATATAATTTAGGGTTGAATGGAGAGAAGTAAGTAGCCTGATAGCCAATTTCAGCCAAAGCTGCTTCCTGATACAACAATTGCGTTTTAGTAATTAATAATTTTATACGCTCCAATTGCATGTAACTGATAGAAGTAGGCTTGTGGTAAAATAAGTAATAGGCCCAATTTTCCTGCTTGCCTTTAATGGTGGTAACAGAGGGCTCAATAGGAATAATCGAATCTAAAGAAGCCTGAAGTTTAAATGGCGCTTTATTGATAAATGTAGAAAGGTCAAATAAATCCTTTTCCAATAACTTAACCCCTTTGTCTGATTTTAAAATTTCTTCAATTAAGTTTTTACTATTAAACTGTTTGTAAATCGTCGTATTGTTTTTAACAAACTCTTCGTCAACGTGTTTCAACACATTATTAATAACAGTATAACTCGCAGTCAGCCTAGTTCTAATTTTTAAATAACTAGCCGCTTTCGCATTTTTATTAAGCACTTCTAAGTTGTCGGCAATAATTTTATTACTAATGTCCACCTTCTTTAGTTCTTCTTTCTCAATGGACTGAAGTGACTTAATGGTATAGATATTAGAATCCAATACCGATATTTTGATATTGATTACAGAGAAACAGATAAATACAATGTACAAAAGACTTATAATCTGGTATCTTTTGACGTCTACTTGACCTTCAGCCATATACTAGATTTTATAATTAACTATATTGTTTGTACAATAAAATAAAGGCTAATTGAGCTCCACTAGGTGAAGTATTAGTTTTATTCAAATGATAGTTTAATTTATTGAAGACATCTTTTTTGCTGTCTTGCTCTTTCATATTAAACACTTCCAATAATTTAGACTTAGTGGCCACATTGTCAATTAAAAATTTTTCAATGATAGAATTCACATAATTCAAATTATTTAATTCTCCATTCACAAAAAGTTCAGTCAACACCACACTATACTCATTTTTAGGGCCAAAGTAAATAGTATCTGCATAACAGTTCACCACATCATCTAAGGTAATGGTGGTATTTTCGTCCACATGTATTTCAACAATATTTTTGAATAATTCTTGACCAACCATTGCATCACTAAATGTTAAAGCAGCCTGTGCCATTGTTTTTAGATAAGCATACCCAGCTCCTGTAGCTAAATTGTATTTTAATTTCTTTACTTTGTTAAACAACTTTTTCTTTAATTCGTCAGATTGTGTAAACAATATATGGCTTAAAGAAATGAACTCTTCTTCCGATTTAACTGAAACTTTTTGAGTCAATTGTTCAACCAATAATTGACCTTTTAATTTTATCATATTCGCTAAACAATCTAGGTTAGGACTTACAATAAAGTCTTTAGCATAAAATTGCTTTGCATGATTTAAAATTGCTTCCTCTTCCCCACCAAATAGCTGAACCTCATTATTCAATTTAGGTCTAATGCTTATCGTTTCTCCATTTTGCTCAAACACAAAATGATCAAGGAAGGAGTTGTAATTAATAATTTCAAACGCTTTGCTTAACAATTCCACTTCCTCCACACTTAAATCATGAGATCCACTAAATGCCAATTTGCTCATTTCAGGAACAGGCAACTTAACAGGGAATTGTAATAAAAAAGGCAATGCTTCTTTGTTGGGTAATTTTTTATCAAAAACTCTTTTAAATAAATTACTTATCTGTGCATACTCTTCCGAGCTTAATAAATCCCACTCAGGTTGGAAAAACAAGTCTTTCGCTAAGCTTAAAATATCCATTTGCTCTAATTGCCATAAGCTATGTGCAGCACTATTTTGGGTGCCTGTATTATTCACTTCAATCGATAAATGTTTAGGTCTGGAGGTGGTATCCGGAATAACAGTAGTAGTAGTAGTGGAGGTGCTAGTAGCGGTTGGCTTAGCAGTGCTTGTATTGGCAACAGCGGTATTGGCATCAGTAGCACCATTGGTTCCAGTGCCAGTTTGAATATTAATATAAGTATCTGCACCTGTAGCGGAACCACCAGCGCTGCCTACTAAATTCCCCAAGCCATCAGCCACTTTTGCGAGGGTTGCTTCGGTCGCTACTTCGGATTTTTCTTCCACTTCGACAAACTTAATGGCCGATACGCCAAAAACCAATGCTTCAATGGCCAAGCCCCCGGTAATTAAAAGATCCTGTGCAGGCCACTCCAATAATTTGGCAATTACCCCAATCAAAATGACAACGGCAGCACCACTATAAAAAAGATTAAAAATGTCTAATTTCTTTTTTTTCATATAGATATTTTTTATAATTAGTTCGGATTAAGCCAAGTAGATTAAAATACTTGGACATACAATATCTATTCGAGAGCATATTCTAC
>CANKWR010000012.1 GCA_947487525.1 Bacteroidota bacterium | reverse complement strand
AAGATCTAAATAAAAGAATATGCCTTATTTATTTACTTCTGAGAGTGTGTCTGAAGGACATCCAGACAAAGTAGCGGATCAGATTTCTGACGCATTAATCGATAACTTTTTAGCATTTGACCCACAATCAAAAGTGGCATGCGAAACTTTAGTAACAACGGGTCAAGTAATTTTAGCGGGTGAGGTAAAATCTAAAGCTTATTTAGACGTTCAAACGATTGCGCGTGATGTAATTAAGAAAATAGGCTACACTAAGAGTGAATATATGTTTGAAGCCGATAGCTGTGGTGTTTTAAGTGCTATCCACGAACAATCTGCTGATATCAACCAAGGGGTGGACAGAAAGAAAAAAGAAGAACAAGGTGCCGGTGACCAAGGGATGATGTTTGGTTATGCAACTAATGAAACAGAGGACTACATGCCATTGGCACTTGACTTAGCGCACAAAATTCTAATTGAATTGGCTGCATTAAGAAGAGAAAATAAAGCCATTAAATATTTGCGTCCTGATGCAAAATCGCAGGTGACTTTAGAGTACAACGATAAAAACGAGCCAGTAAGAATTGATACGATTGTCGTTTCTACGCAACATGATGATTTTGATAAAGAAGGCAAGATGTTGGAGAAAATTAAGAAAGATATTATTGAAATTTTAATTCCAAGAGTAAAAGCTAAGTATAAAAAATACGCTAAGTTGTTTAATAAGGACATCAAGTATCATATTAACCCTACAGGTAAGTTTGTAATTGGTGGACCACATGGTGACACTGGTTTGACTGGCCGTAAAATTATTGTAGATACTTACGGTGGTAAAGGTGCACACGGGGGTGGTGCTTTCTCTGGTAAGGATCCAAGTAAGGTAGACCGTTCTGCTGCTTATGCAACACGTCATATTGCCAAGAACTTAGTAGCTGCAGGTGTCGCTTCTGAAGTATTGGTACAGGTTTCTTACGCGATTGGAGTGGCTAAGCCAACCTCCATTAACGTAAATACCTACGGTACCGCTAAAGTGAAATTAACCGATGGCCAAATTGGTAAATTAGTGGAGTCTATTTTTGATATGCGCCCTTACTTTATCGAGCAAAGACTAAAGTTAAGAACACCCATGTATAGTGAAACTGCTGCTTATGGACATATGGGCCGTAAGAACGAAATTATCACTAAAACATTTAAGACTCCTGATGGCAAGTTTAAAACCATGAAAGTGGAATTGTTTACTTGGGAGAAATTAGATTATGTAACGAAGGTTAAAAAAACGTTCGGTTTAAAATAATTGAATAATTTATTTAAAAGCCCGTTCCGATTTTTCAGGACGGGTTTTTTGTTTAAATACCTACCTTTGATTTATGCAGGAACGAAATAATAAGCCCAGAAGATTTAGTCCTCGCCCTAGTTTTACTACGGAGCGCAAATTTATTATTGGCAGACAACCATTAATCGAAGCCTTGGAATCTGGTGCGAATATTGAAAAAATCTTAATTCAAAAAAATGCGCAAGGAGAAGGATTAAATGAAATAAAACAAATCGCTCGAGAAAAAACGATCCCTGTTCAATTGGTGCCAATTGAAAAATTAAATGGAATGACCAAGGCGAATCACCAAGGGGTGTTGGCATTCATCTCCAATATAAAATATTTAGACTTACAGGAAGTGATTGATTTCGTGGTAGCAAAAGGGGAGACCCCTTTATTTATAATGCTGGATGGGGTTACCGATGTTAGAAATATTGGTGCGATTAGTAGAAGTATACATTGCTGTGGTGCACAAGCTTTAATCATTCCTGACAAAGGAGTTGGTGCTTTAAATGAGGAAGCTTTTAAAAGTAGTGCCGGTGCATTAGAACACATACATGTGGTTCGCGTGAGTAGTTTATTAAAGGCGGTGGATGATTTGCATTTAAATGGGATTCAAGTGTTCACTTCTGAAATGCGTGCGGATAAAAACGTGCATGAGCTGGACTTTAATATGCCTAGTTGCATTATCATGGGTGACGAGGGTAGAGGGGTGCAGCCCTACTTAGCGAAGGCGGCTGATTATTTTTTTAAAATCCCCATGGCCACTAATTTTGATTCTTTTAATGTTTCGGTAGCAGCAGGGATTGTTTTATATGAAGCAATGAAACAAAGAATGTTCCCAGTAACAAAATAGCCTAGTAATGAGTGCCATTAAGTTTAAACTAACCCTACCTACAAAGACTGCAGAAAATGGCATTGCCTATCCGGATAAAATAATGTTGGTAGGATCCTGCTTTACAGAAAATATTGGGGCCAAATTACAATTTCATCTTTTTGAAACTTTGCAAAATCCGCATGGAATTTTGTTCAATCCGGTAAGTGTTCGAAATGCATTAATGGATTATATCCATGGTAAAGTATACACCCGGGAGGATTTATTTTTTTTAAATGATGTATGGAATTGCTGGCATCACCATAGTCGATTTTCAGGAGTAACCCAGGAGGAAGCTTTACAAAAAATTAATAACTCCATTGCGACAGCGCATGATTTCTTAAAAAAGGCCAATCATTTAGTCATCACTTTAGGCTCCGCTTGGTTGTATACTTTAAATGAACAAGCGGGCGATAGCCATGGGATGGTGGTGGCCAATAATCATAAAGCACCTTCCCATTGGTTTACTAAAAAATTACTTACGCCAAATGAATTGTTGTTGAGTTTACAGCAGGTTCAAAAAGCCTTGCTTGCATTCAACCCCAAGCTTAATATTATCTATACCATCAGTCCAGTAAGGCATTTAAGAGAAGGGCTAGTGGAAAACAATCGAAGCAAAGCAATACTCATTCAAGCAGTGCATGAATTGGTGGAAAAGGAGTCAAACTGTGTCTATTTTCCTGCCTACGAATATGTAATTGATGATTTAAGAGATTATCGTTTTTATTCCGAGGACTTGGTCCATCCCAATTATTTAGCCACGAATTATGTTTGGGAGCGGCTTATGGAAACTTATATGAATGCCTCTACGCAAGCATTAATGAAACAAATTGCAGAAATTCAGTTAGCCATCAGCCATAAGCCCTTTTTTGAAGGGTCGTCAGAGCATCAGAAATTTTTATTAAGTTATTTGGAAAAAACGCAGCAATTGGCGAATCAATTTCCGCATCTTTCCCTCCAAAATCACATACAATTTTTTAAAAGCCATATTGCCAAATAATTACTTAATTTAGGACTCTAAATTTTGTTTATGCGCATAATGCCTTTTATCACTTCTGCTATCGTAACTATTGGCCTAGTAACTGTATTAAATACTCAGTTGCCAAGTGGTGCTGCAAAAACACCCAAACTGGGTTATTTTTTATCGCCTCAACAAGGCTTTTGGAAAAATGCTGAAAAAGTGGATGCCGGATTTGATGCTTCCATCCTAGCCAACGAATTAAAAGGGAAGGTGGATGTTTATGTGGATGATCGTTTAGTCCCCCATATTTATGCAGACCAGGATGAAGATGCCTATTTTGTTCAGGGGTATTTGCATGCTAAATTTAGATTATGGCAAATGGATTTTCAAACGCGTGTTGCTTCAGGAAGATTAAGTGAAATTGCAGGGGCAGATAAATTATCTATTGATCGTTTTTTTAGAAGACTAGGAATGGTGTATGGCGCCGAACAAACTGAAAAGTACATAAATGATAACAATCCCGTAATGAAAGCAACGGTGGATGCTTATACCGCCGGAGTGAATGCATATCTTAAACAAATGTCGCCGGAGGATTTACCATTTGAATATAAGTTAATGAACTATGCACCTGAAGCATGGACGCCTAAAAAAACATATTTGTTTTTGATGTTCATGTCCTACGATTTAACAGGTCGTTCCGCAGCAGCCGATTTGCAATTGACCAATACCAGGGATTATTTAGGCTATGATTTATTTGAAAAATTGTATACTAATCAGCAGGATTCTTTGGATCCAATTATCCCTAAAGGAACTTTGTTTGCAATGCCCTCTATTGTTCCAAAAAAGCCATTGTCTGCTGATTCGGCTTATTTGAAAAAGCAAACGCCGATGATGGCGATCAATAATTATAGTATTCCTCCTCAAGCGCCTGATAAAAACAATGGTAGCAATAATTGGGCCGTAGCGGGGAGTAAAACAAAATCAGGACGTCCTATATTATGTAGCGATCCGCATTTGGGATTGAATTTGCCCTCATTATGGTATGAGGTACAAATTACTACTCCAACACATAGTACCTATGGGGCAAGTTTCCCTGGTTCACCTGCAGTGATTATTGGATTTAATGATAGCTTGGCATGGGGTGTGACCAATGCAGGACGAGATGTTTTGGATTATTACGAATTGAAATTCAAGGACAGTACACAAAAAGAATATTGGTATAATGGTGCATGGCAAGCAACCACCAATCGCCAAGAAAAAATTAAAGTAAAGGACAGCGCTGATGTAGTCGAAAATATTGCAATGACCCATTGGGGTCCAGCCATGTTTGATGTACATTATCAAAACCCACAATCCAAAGGGCGCAATTTGGCAGTCAAATGGACAGGCCATAATACATCCACTGGGGTAGAAACATTTTATAAGTTGAATAGAGCAAAAAATTTTGATGATTATGTATCTGCGATTTCATTGTGGAAATGTCCAGGACAAAATTTTGTTTTTGCGAGTAAGTCGGGAGATATAGCCATTAAACAACAGGGAAGTTTTGTTGCTAGATGGGATCGTCAAGGTGATTTTATCATGCCAGGAACAGATACTAGTTATGACTGGCAGGGAATAATACCTAATGAAGAAAATCCAATGATGAAAAATCCATTGAGGGGTTTTGTTAGTAGTGCTAACCAAAAATCAGTGGAGGCCACCTACCCCTATTATTTAGGGACCGCTTCCTCTTTCCCATTATACAGAGGAATAAGTGTGAACAAGCACCTGGCTAAGATGAGTCAAATTACGCCCATGGATATGCAACAATTACAAACAGATAACTTTAATGTTTTTGCAGAAGTGGCAAGACCTGCTTTGGCTAAATTTATTGAAAGTTCGAAGCTTAGTGATGATGCACAAAAAATGGTGCAGGAAATGAATAACTGGGATTTATATAATAATGAAAATTCAAAAGGAATCACCGCCTTTAAAATTATTTGGGATAGTGTAGAGAATGCAGTTTGGGGAGATGAATTGGCAGGAGCGGATATCCCATTAACTAAACCTGAAGCTCATGTATTATTAGACCAAATGAATAAGGATTCTAATTTTTCTGTGGCCGACGATATTCGTACAAAAGGGAAAATCGAAACACTTAAAGAACAAGTGAATTTGGGTATTGAAAAAGCAAGCATCAAATGGAAGGAACTTGAAAAAGATAATAAATTAACTTGGGCACAGTTTAAAGCAACCAGGGTATTGCATTTAACTAAAACACCTGCATTGAGTAGGTTTAATTTGCCAATAGGAGGAGGGGTCAATATCATCAATGCCACTACTGAAACACATGGTCCTAGTTGGAGAATGGTGGTGCATTTGACGGACGAAATTGAAGCGTATGGTTTATATCCAGGAGGTCAAAGCGGCAATCCAGGAAGTCCCTATTACGATAGTTTTGTAGACAGTTGGGCGTCAGGTAAGTATTATCGCTTGTTGTTCCTGCCTATGGATAAAATAAAATTACACAGCAGCACTAAGTGGCATATCCAATTTAAAAAAGCCTAACCACATTTAATTTTCAAACTAGAAAATAACATTATGAAAAAAGAATCTTTAAAAATACCTATTTCCATTTTACTTTCTGCCTTAGCAACATTTGCGATTGGATTGTATGGGGAATTACCATGGTGGAGTTTTGCTGTTGCCAATTTTATCATTGCAATTGCCATTCCATTAAAACCTTGGGTTAATTTTTTAACAGGTGCATTGGGGGTGGCTGCAATTTGGGCAGGCTTGGCAGCAGGGATTGATGCTGCAAACAACCATATTTTATCTACCAAAGTGGCTACTATATTACCCTTGCAAGGTTCCTATGTATTATTGATTGCGATTACCGCATTGGTGGGTGCATTAGTAGGGGGCTTTGCGAGTTTGACAGGGGCTTATTTGAGAAAAAAATAATTTCAGTATCTTTGTATTGAATTTGCTTAATCTGTAATTGAGCTTAAATTTAATAGTTATGTCAGTATTGCACAATCGTGTTTCCAACCAAGAGTTGAAACAAAAGTTGTATGAGGAAACCTTCCCAAGAACAACCATCAGTTTTTACCAGTATTTTACGATTCAAGATCCACAATTATTTAGAGACGAAATGTATCGCGCTTTCAATGCAATGAAAGTTTTTGGGCGTATTTATATTGCCACCGAAGGGATTAATGCACAAGTGAGCATACCATCGCATAATATGGAAGTGTTTAGGGATTATTTGTATTCCTATAAACCCTTAAAAGGCTTGCGCTTGAATATTGCCGTGAATGACGACGGAAAAAGTTTTTGGGTATTGAGAATTAAAGTGCGTGAAAAAATTGTAGCAGATGGCATCGCCGATCCAACATTTAGCATGGAGAATAAAGGGAAGTATTTGAACGCGAAGGAAATGAATGCGCTTATTGATAAAGAGGATACGATTGTAATTGATATGCGCAATCATTACGAGTATGAAGTAGGGCATTTTGATAGAGCAATTGAAATTCCATCCGACACTTTTAGGGATCAATTGCCCATGGCTGCGGATATGATGAAAGACAAAAAGGATAAAAATATTATCATGTATTGTACTGGAGGCATTAGGTGCGAAAAGGCAAGTGCGTATATGTTACATCAGGGTTTTAAAAATGTATATCATTTAGAAGGGGGCATTGTTAATTATGCGAATAAAATAAAAGAAGCAGGAGTAGAAAGCAAATTCAAGGGAAAGAATTTTGTTTTTGATGAAAGATTGGGAGAAAAAATTACCGAAGATATTATTGCTAAATGTCATCAATGTGGAAAGCCTGCCGATACCCATACCAATTGTAAAAATGATGCCTGTCATTTGTTGTTTATCCAATGTACCGAATGTGCCCAATCCTTTGATGGTTGTTGTACCACCAAGTGTAAGGAAGTATACCATTTACCGATAGAAGAACAAGAAAAATTAAGGGCTGGCCAAAAAAATGGCATTCAGGTTTTTAACAAAAGCAAGCAAAGACTTAGACCAAGACTAGGAGCGGATATTGAAGTAAACTGATGTGCAATAATTTAAAAATATTTCCATTCTTCTCAGCTCGTCATTACGCTAAAAAATAAAAAATGAATCTAAAATTGTGAACTCGCTTCGCTCAAACATGCACAATTTTTTAACGATTTATTTTTTATTTTTATTTACGCTATGACTCGAAGTTCAGAAGTGAAAATTTTTTAAAATATTTTTATCTCTTAAACTTCAATATTGCATTGCAAATTAGATCGTAAGTTGCTTCATTTGTTTTTGGTTCAGGCTTAAATGGAGCGCCAATTACTTTTTCATAAAGCTCAATATATCTTTTTGAAATCGTTTCTATCCATTCATCGGACATGGCGGGGACCGTTTGGCCTTCCTTGCCCATGAAATTATTTTCAATCAACCATTCGCGCACAAACTCTTTACTTAATTGTTTTTGTTTTTCTTTTTTTGCTTGACGTTCTTCAAAACCATCGGCATAAAAGTACCTTGAGGAATCAGGCGTATGAATTTCATCCATTAAATAAATGGTATCCCCGATTTTTCCAAATTCATATTTTGTATCTACTAAAATCAACCCTTGTTTTGCGGCAATTTCTTTACCCCTTTGAAATAAGGCGAATGCATATTTTTCTAAAATGTCCCAATCTTCGGCCGAGGCCAACCCTTGTTCAATAATAGCTTCTTTTGAAATGTCCTCATCATGCCCTTCACTTGCTTTAGTCGAAGGTGTAATAATCGGGGTGGGAAAAAAATCATTTTCTACCAATCCGTTAGGCAATGTAACACCGCATAATGTTCGTCCACCTGCGTTATAGGTTCTCCAGGCATGTCCAACCAAATTGCCCCTCACGACCATCTCAATTTTAAACGGGGTACATTCTTTACCAATCGCCACATTGGGGGCCGGGGTTTCCAATAGCCAGTTGGGGCAGATATCCGTTGTTTTTTGCAGCATATAAGCCGCAATTTGGTTCAAAACCTGGCCTTTAAAGGGGATGGGTCTGGGTAAAATTACATCAAAAGCAGAGATCCGATCACTTGCTATCATTACAAGTAATTGATTTTCAATGTAATAAACGTCTCTTACCTTGCCGTGGTATTCACTTATTTGTTGTGGGAATGGTTTTGAATTCATGGCACTAAATTAAAAATTTAAGGCTAATTCTGGATAATTTTTTTAAATGCTAATATTTTGTTATTTTGTAGTACAATTCAATTAAAAACAAACATTTATGAAACGATTTTTAAGCCATATGGGTTTAGTTTGTCTTGCCATGATCATGGCAATTTCAGCTAATGCTCAAACAGCTAGTGCCATTAGTGGTACTGTTAAAAATTCAAATTCCTCAGAATCACTTAGCGCTGTTTCAGTGACTGTGAAAGGAGGAAATGCAGGTACTTTTACGGATGATAAAGGTAATTTCAAGTTAGTAACAAATCAAAAAGCACCGTTAACTTTGGTGTTTTCTTCTGTTGGATTTGAGTCTAAAGAAGTAGTTGTTGATGTGAAAACTACAAATTTATCAGTGACTTTAACACCTAGTTATGTGTTGGGTTCTGAAGTAGTTGTTTCTGCATCAAGAGTAGCAGAAAGAATATTAGAATCTCCAGTATCTATTGAAAGAGTTTCTAGTGCTCAAATTAAAGCTGCTCCTGCTGTTAACTATTATGACATCCTAGCCAACTTAAAGGGGGTGGACGTTGTTGCAGCGAGTTTAACTTTCAAAAGTATCACAACAAGAGGTTTTAGTGGAAGTGGTAATACACGTTTAAACCAATTGATTGACGGTATGGATAACCAAGCTCCAGGTTTAAACTTTGCGGTGGGTACCATGGTAGGTTTGACAGAATTAGATGTGGACAATATGGAATTATTGCCAGGTGCATCTTCTGCTTTATATGGTTCTGGTGGTATGAACGGTACTGTTTTAATTAACAGTAAAAATCCTTTCAAATACCAAGGATTAAGTTTCCAAATTAAGCAAGGGGTGAACCATGTTGACAACTATCAACGTCCTCAAGCTGCTTTTAAGGATTATACTGTAAGATGGGCAAGTAAAATAGGTGACCGTTTTGCCTATAAAGTAAGTGCTCAATACACGGAGGCGCAAGACTGGTTAGCAAATAATACTACTAACTATTCTAGAAATACTGGAAGTCCAAACGGCCAAACTATCTCAGGCTGGAGAGAATCAGATTCAAATTATGATGGTGTGAACGTATATGGTGATGAAACAACATCTACTTTAAGTTCAATATATGGTTCTGTTAGAACAGGGGTTCTTGGTGCATTAACTGCCGCTTATGGTGGTAATACTGCTGCAGCAAATACGGCCTTTGGTCAATTATTTGGTGCTGCTCAAGCCGGCCCTTATTCTACTAATTTAGCTACCTACACTGCTTTCTTAACTGGTGCAAATACAGCTTTAGCACCTGATGAAGCATAGTGATATGGGGAAGCAAAAGGAATGTTTACTGGAGTGAGTGTAAGCAGAACTGGATACAATGAAGAAGATATCATTGATCCTGTGGCTAAAAACACAAAAGTTTCTGGTTCAATCCACTACAAAGTAAATGACAATACGGAAGCTTCATTTAGTGCCTATACTGGTTCTGGTAACACAGTATATACAGGAAGTGACCGTTATTCTTTAAATGGTTTAACCATGAGTCAATTCAAATTTGAATTGAAGTCAAAAAATTGGTTTGCGCGTGCCTACAGAACATTGGAAGATGCAGGTAACTCATACAATGCAACTATTACAACTCGTTTATTCAATGAAGCTTGGAAGCCAAGTACTACTTGGTATCCTACTTACACTGCTGCCTATGTTAACTTTAGAAATGCAGGATTGAATGCAACCGCTGCTGGAAATGCAGCAAGAGGCGTTGCTGACGCTGGAAGACCAACGGGTAATATTGGAACTACACCATTGTTTAAATCAATTGCAAATGTGCCCATTTCTCAAGGTGGAGGTCGTTTCTTAGACAAGTCTGAATTAAGCGTTGTTGAAGGTCAATATAATTTAACTGAATTATTAGGCTTAGCTAAATACGATGCTGATTTATTAGTGGGTGGAAGTATTAAGCAATACATGTTAAATTCTCAAGGAACTTTATTTGCAGATACTGCAGGTAATATTAGCATTAAAGAAAGCGGTGCTTATACACAATTGACTAAAAAGTTTTTTGGTGACATTTTAAAATTATCCGTTTCTGGACGTTATGACAAGAATGAAAACTTCACAGGTCGTTTCACTCCAAGAGCAACTGCAGTTATCAAAATTGCAGAGGACAACAATGTCCGTGTTTCTTACCAACAAGCTTACCGTTTTCCAACGACTCAAAACCAATGGATTAACTTGTTAGTGGGTGGTGGTACTCGTTTAATGGGTGGTTTACCTCAATTAAGAGAGTATTATAAATTTAATACCAACCCTGCTTACTCTTTATCTAGTGTGTTAGCAGGTGCGCCAGTACAACAAAAATTCGGTGAATTCAAGCCAGAGTCTATGAGTTCATTTGAAGTTGGATACAAAACCTTGATCAATAAAAAATTATTGATTGACTTTTATGCATATGCTGGAAAATATACCAATTTCATCAGCGGTGTAACCGTATTACAATCACGCAATGCTGCGAATCCTCAATTAAGTGATTTAGCGGATCCAAGCAAGCGTATTGCTTATAGCATTTCAACCAACGCTCCTGGTGATGTATTCACTAGCGGATGGGGATTGTCTGCTGATTATATGATGCCTCGTAACTTTACTTTCTCTGCTAGTATCTATACTGATGAGATTGGAAGTTTACCTACTGGCTTTGTTTCTTATTTCAATACTCCATTGTTCAGAGCTAATTTTGCTTTAAACAATAGCGGTTTCTTGTTTAAGGACAGATTGGGATTCGGTGCTAATTTACACTACCAAGATGACTTCATTTACGAAGGAACTTTCTCAGTAGGTAAAATAGCTTCTTTCAAAACATTGGATGCGGTAGTGACTTATAAAGTACCTTCTATCAAGTCAATGGTGAAAGTAGGTGGAACGAATATTTTAAATCATTATTACAGAACAGCATATGGTAGTCCAGCAATTGGCGGATTGTACTATGTAAGTTTTGCATATAATATTTTATAAGAGATCCTAACTTATTAAGGTGGGTTAGCCTTAAGAATCCCTCTCCGACTTGTCGGGGAGGGATTTTTTTAATCAAAAAATGCCCTTTTTTCTAGTATAACACCTATTTTTGCTACTCAAAATAAATCCAAATAAATGCGATCAATAGCCTTAAGAGAAGCCCTGCGCGAAGCAATGTCCGAGGAAATGAGAAGGGACGAAAGAGTCTTTTTAATGGGAGAAGAAGTAGCTGAATACAATGGTGCTTATAAAGTGAGCCAGGGTATGTTGGCTGAGTTTGGGCCTAAGCGTATTATTGACACCCCCATTTCGGAATTGGGCTTTACCGCGGTAGCGGTGGGTGCTGCACAAAATGGCTTAAGACCAATTGTGGAGTTCATGACTTGGAACTTTGCTGTTTTGCCGCTGGATCAAATTTTGAATACAGCGAGCAAGATGTTGGCGATGAGCGGTGGTCAAATTGGTTGTCCAATTGTGATGCGCGGTCCAAACGGAAGTGCGGGTCAGTTGGGTGCGCAACACTCTACGGCATTTGAAAGTTATTTAGCCAATATCCCTGGTATTAAAGTGGTTTCTCCTTCCAATGGATATGATGCAAAGGGCTTATTAAAGCAAGCAATTCGTTATGAAGAGGATCCAATTATGTTTTTGGAGAGTGAAGTAATGTATGGCGATAAGAGTGATGTTCCAGAGGAAGAATATTACATTCCATTAGGGTTGGCCGATGTTAAAAAAGCAGGAACCGATGTGACCATCGTTTCTTATAATAAAATGATGAAAGTGGCGCTAGGGGCTGCTGCTGAATTAGAGAAAGAAGGCATTAGTGCAGAGGTAATTGACTTAAGAACCATTCGTCCATTGGACTGGATGACCGTATTAACGAGTGTTAAGAAAACAAACCGTTTAGTGATTATTGAAGAGCAATGGCCTTTTGCTTCGGTTTCTTCTGAATTGTCCTATAGAATTCAAAAAGAAGGATTTGATTACTTAGATGCGCCTATACGTAGAATTACCAGCGCAGATGCACCGATGCACTATGCGCCTAATTTGACTGCTTTGGCCATTCCAGACATTGCCAGATCGGTTGCTTTGGTGAAAGAAGTATTACATCAGTACAAATAATCATAAAAGCGAAAATTAAAGGGACAAAATCAGGGTTTATCCTTAATTGTAACCTTTTATACAAGCTTTTATGAATTAACAATCTTTTTTATAAATATCCCCCACAAAGGGATATTTTTGTTACAGTTAAAAAATTAATTATGGGCATTGTTGTATTCATTATTTACTGGTTGGGTTGGCACTTTGGTATTTACAAGTTGTTGTTAAAAGCAGGAGTCAGCAAGAATAAGGCCATCATCCCCATTTACAATACTTGGGAAGTTGTTCAATTGTGTGGTATCAAAAAATATTGGTTTTGGATTCAGTTCATACCAGTGCTTGGGCAGTTTGTGACCCTATGGATTTCCATCATTTTTGTGATGCATTTTAAGAAAGTAAATATCATACAGCATACCTTAACCGTATTGGTCCCCTTCATTTATTTGCCTTATTTAGGGACTGCTGCAAGCACTAAATGGTTTGGCTTGGATGCTTTAAGTCATTATCATAAACCAGCTACCAGAGAATGGGTTGATGCTGCCGTATTTGCGGTAGTGGCGGCAACCTTAATTCGTACTTTTTTGTTTGAAGCTTATGTGATTCCAACAGAGAGTATGGAAAAAACATTATTGGTCAATGACTTTTTGTTTGTCGACAAAGTGACTTATGGGGCAAGAATTCCGCAGACTCCTTTGTCATTCCCATTTGTACACAATACTATGCCAGGGGCGATTACAACACCTTCCTATTTAAAGTGGGTTCAATTGGATTATACTCGACTTCCAAAAATAAGTGAGATTAAAAGGAATGATGTGGTGGTATTTAATTTTCCAGCAGGAGATACCATTATTAATTTAGCTGAGTTTGGAAGTAAAATTCCCTATTACGATGTACTCAGAAGCCCTGAATTTGGTGGAGATAGAGAAAAGTTAACCAACCAATTTCCTTTACTTGTTCACCCGATTGATAAAACCGATAATTATATCAAAAGATGTGTGGGCATCCCCGGAGATCTAATTCAAATAAAGAAAAGTCAATTATGGGTGAATAATCAGCTTGCTGGTTTTCCTGCAAATGCGCAAACCGAATACATCGTAGTGACGGACGGCACTTTAATTCCAGATGATTATGTACAAAACAATATTGGCATTAATATTGCTGAAGGGAGTGCTGATTTTCAGTCGGTAGAAGGACGTTTAAACACGTATAAAATAAACATGACTCCAAGCGCTGCTAGCGAATTGAAAAAGTTGAAAATGGTGAAGTCGGTTGATTTTTATGAGGAAAATACAGTAGGTTTAACCTTCCCCAATGATGTAGTGCATTTCCCTTGGACCATTGACAATTTTGGCTCCATCCGAATTCCTAAAGCAGGAGATATTATTCAATTGAATGATAGTACCATTGAACTTTATCGACGATTAATTTGTACTTATGAGAACAACAAACTAGAAAAAATGAATGGTCAATATATTTTAAATGGAACAGTTGCAAAAACATATAGCGTTAAGCAAAATTATTATTGGATGATGGGGGACAATCGTCACAGAAGCCAGGATAGTCGTTTTTGGGGATTTGTACCTGAAACGCATATTGTAGGACGTGCAGCATTAATTTGGTTTAGTTACATGAATTCAATTAGATGGAATAGGATATTTAATACAATTAAATAACATGCAACATAAATTTGAGTTTGAGTACGAAGAATTGGCAGATATTAATTCATTGTCTAGCCATGACCAAACGCTGTTAGCAGCTGCTCAAAAAGCGACTCAAAATGCCTATGCGCCCTATTCGAATTTTTTAGTAGGGGCTGCTGCAAGGTTGTCCAATGAATCAATTGTGATTGGAGCCAACCAAGAAAGCGCAAGTTTCCCTGTGGGCGTATGTGCAGAAAGGGCTTTATTAAACAGTGTTGGAAGTCAATTTCCTGATTTAACCATCACCACCATGGCCATAAGTTATCAGCCTGTTGGTAAAGCTTCTAGTGAACCTATTTCACCCTGTGGTATGTGTAGGCAGTCCTTATTGGATTTTGAAAATAGATACGGCGCGCCGATAAAAATTATTCTTTCAGGGATGACTGGGAAAGTGTTGGTGTTAAAAACAGCAAGTCATTTATTGCCGTTTGGATTTGACGGAGCCATTTTAAAATAAGGTTTGCACTCCATGCGCTAATCTGAATTCGTGTTGCAATAGCCATCTTTTTCTTGCTTTTCCCCAAGCATATCCAACCAAGGATTGATCGGTGCCTATGATTCGATGACAGGGAACAATAATGGCAATTTTATTTTTTCCATTCGCTGCGGCTGCCGCTCTAATTGATTTTGGGTCGCCTAATTTTTTTGCTAAATCGGCATAGCTTATGGTTTTGGCAAAAGGTATTTCGTATAATTCTTTCCATACCTTTTGTTGAAACTCAGTACCTTCTTGGTGTATTGCAACATTAAATGCCGTACGCTTACCTGCAAAATATTCCATTAATTCATTAACGCATTGGTGAATGACTTCTGGAAGCACTTCATCAGATTCAAAATAGGATTCAGTCGTCGTTGGGTCAATAAATACCATTTCCGCAATACACTGGTCTTCGGCCGTGATTCTGATTTGACCAATGGGGCTGTGGTAAATATGTTGAACGAGTACTTCCATTATGCTTCAAGTGAATTTGCGATATCGGTTAAGTCTTTTTGTTTGTATTGTAAAATTGGACTTGTAAAACATTTAGCCAATTCTAAAATATGCTTTTTGATGATACGGATATTAGAAAGCTTTTTGTAATAAACATTTTTAGGTTCAATATTGGATCTTGTAAAATATTGGTCTAAGTCTTTTTGTGAAAAAGGATGGCCAGTCGTACCCTCTACATAAAATTGAATGTATTCTTGTGGGTGCTGGTAATTTTCAGCTGGATCCCAATCGGGTGTATAAAAAGCCACAATACATTGCTTTGGGATATTGATAAATGAGGCATGGATTTCCAATTGATGACAAAGTTCAGCGTATAAAATGGTATTCGCAAAGGCGTTTCCTTTTTTATATTGAAGTGGCGCTGAAATTAAAAACTCCTCAGGTTTTTCATAGTTCACTTCCACCCCTTTTATTTGGTAATAGTTAAACAAAATATTCCTAAGCACATTGGCTTGTTCTAAAGGCGTAAGATAGTTATTCAGCTCAAGCCAAATATTTCGTCTAATTTTTTCCATTTGATGACGAAGGGTATCAATGGCCAATTCTGGAAACTGAAATTGAGTAACAAGCAATGCGCCTTCAAATAGGGAGGGGTTTGGATTGGATTTCCATTGCAAAAAAGCTTCTTTGAGGTCTTGTAGCCTTAACTTATAGATCATTATTTCTATTCGCTCTAAAGTGGCTTCTTCCAAGGTATTTTCCCATAAGTTTTCTAGGTCAGGAATAATGGGGGTACCATATACCAATAACCTGTCTTGGATCGTACTGAATACTTCTTCGTCAGGGTCATCAATTAATCTAAATAAGGCTTTTATTTCCTTTTCGTTGTCCATTTTACTTGATGGGGGTCATTTTATTATTCAAAACAACACATTTTTTTTGACATCCACATGTAATAGTTATCCCATCGCTGTGGATATAATAAGTACTTAAATACATAATAATTTGCAATCTTCTACGTTGTGTGAAATTAATAGAGAATAAATAGACTAAATACGCTTAAATGGGTATCTTTATATATCATACTCAGCTATATGCAAAATCAGACAATGGCGACGCCTAAATTCCCTGTAAAGACCTTTTCCTTACATGCAGAATTAAAAAAAAGAGTCAAAGAATATCTTGACCAACATGATATTAAATCAACGGGTAATTTTAAATTATTTTCCAAAGCAATCCTTCTAATGTCTCTTTTTGTAATCACCTATGTGCATTTGGTTTTTTTCACTCCAAGTATTGTATGGGCCGTGCTGGAAAGTATATTTTTTGGCGGGCTAATTGCCGCTATCGGATTTAATGTAATGCACGATGGTAGTCATGGTAGCTTTAGTAAATATGCGTGGTTAAATAAATTAGCGTCCTCTTCCATTAGTGTTTTAGGAGCTAGCAGGTATATGTGGGGCATGAAACACGTTACCATTCACCATACGTACACGAATATCGATGGGGTAGATGATGATATTGAAGTGGGTGTATTTATGCGTATGGCACCTACACAAAAATATTTAGGCATGCATCGTTTTCAGCATATTTATTTCTGGTTCCTATATATGTTATTGTATATATTTTGGATTTTCTTCGCAGATTATAAAAAGTATTTTTCTAAAAAAATCGGTTCAATACATTTAAGTGACATGAGTATTGGCGAGCATATTGAGTTTTGGGCGGTAAAAGTATACCATGTTGCAGCCTTTGTGATTGTTCCAATATATATGGTAGGATGGGTAAGTTGGTTGGTTGGCTTTTTAATAGCGACTTTATTTGCCGGTTTTATTTTGAGTATCGTTTTCCAATTAGCCCATACCGTGGAGGATACTAGTTTTCCTTTAGCAATTCAACCTGAAAATAAAATGCCCGATGAATTTGCGGCACATCAAATATTAACTACCGCCAATTTCGCTACTAAGAATAAACTAGTAAGCTGGCTCGTGGGTGGGTTGAATTTTCAAATTGAGCATCATTTATTTCCTAAAGTATCCCATGTTCATTATCCCGCTATTTCAAAAATCGTGAAAGAAGCTTGTGCTGATTTTAAATTAAAATATATTGAATATCCAACCGTATTGAGTGCTATTAAAGCCCATTTTAATTATGTTAAGCTAATGAGTAAACCCTCCATGGCATAATTGAATGGATGATTTCACTAGAACTTCATAATTCAGCGTGGCATATAAAAAAAGGATATCATTGATATCCTTTTTTTATATTCTATACGATTAGGTGTATAAAGTTCAGCTGTTTTACGCTTTCTTTTTTCTAGCGGTTTTGCGTGGCGGATTTTTCTTTAACTCTTCAATAATTGCCTTTACCTCTTCAATGGTTAATGTTTCCACTTTTTCTTGTTGTTCTTTAGTTAACTTGAAATTGCGCAATCCTTGTTTGATATAGGGACCATAAGGGCCTCTTAACAATTGGATTTTTTCTTTTTCAAATACTTTAATCGTGCGTTCATCCTTAGCCTTGCGCTTTTCAGCAATCATTGGAGACAATTCCTCCAAGGTAACGGTGTAAGGGTCCATTTCCTTGTTGAGGGAGTAGAACTTCTTGTCATGCGCCGCATAAGGGCCAAAGCGACCAATACTCACCGACACTTCCAGTTCTTCAAACAGTCCTAAGGTTCTAGGCATTTTAAAAAGTTCTATGGCCTCTTCAAAACTAATGGTTTCAATACTTTGAGAAGCGGTTAGTTTAGCAAATCTTGGTTTTTCTTCTTCATCCTGATGCCCTATTTGTACCATCGGTCCATATCGACCCATACGGGCAATTACTTTCTTGCCAGATACCGGATCAAATCCTAATTCTCTTTCTCCCTTAGCGCGCTCGGCATTTTCTAAAGTAAATTCAATGGTTTCATGAAAAGGATTGTAAAACTCCTCCAACATTTTACTCCATTTTAATTTACCCAATGCAATTTCATCGAACTCACCTTCAATCTTAGCCGTAAATCCAAAGTCCATCACTTTAGGAAAGTTTAATTTCAAGAAGTCGGTTACTACTAAACCCAAATCGGTAGGAGAGAGTTTATTCTTTTCGGCACCTGTGATTTCAGAAGATTGTTCTGTAGTTATTTCGTCCTTATTATTCAAGGATAAAATTTGATAAATTCTTTTTATGCCTTCTTTTTCCCTTTTTTCAACATAGTTACGCTTAATAATAGTTGAAATGGTTGGGGCATAGGTGGAAGGTCGCCCAATGCCTAGTTCCTCTAATTTCTTCACCAAGCTTGCTTCGGTAAATCTAGCACCAGGGCGGCTAAAACGTTCAAGACCGGTCATGTTTAAAAAATCCAATACCTGGCCTTTGGTTAAAGGAGGTAAGATTGCCTCCGCATTTTCGTCATCCTCATCAATATCATCTTCATCCTTTCCTTCTAAATACACTTTTAAGAAACCATCAAATTTCATTACCTCACCACTTGCGGTTAAGGTTTCTTTATTGGTGGAAATTTCAATTTTAGCAGTTGTTTTTTCAAACTGTGCATCACTCATTTGAGAAGCAATGGTTCGTTTCCAAATCAATTCATATAAACGATTGGTGTCCGCATCGTCTACCTTAGATTCATTCATGTAAGACGGTCTAATAGCTTCGTGTGCTTCCTGTGCATTTTCGTTTTTATTCTTAAACTTACGCGGTTGAAAATAGTGCGCACCAAAGCTTGAATTAATCTCTGATTTAATGGCATCCATGGCAGTTTCACTCAAACTAATACTATCCGTTCTCATGTAAGTGATTTTACCACTTTCATATAATTTTTGTGCGAGCAACATTGTTTTACTAACGCCATATCCTAATTTTCTGGAAGCCTCCTGTTGCAAGGTCGATGTTGTGAAAGGGGCTGATGGTGTGCGTTTCCCGTCTTTTACGGTAACTTCTTTCACTGTATATTTAGCACCCTTGCATTCGTTTAAGAATTTTTCTGCGGCGCCAGCGGTGGATAATTTTTGAGGGCCATCTGCTTTAAATTTTACTTTCTTCTTATTCATATCTAAAGCAGTAAATAAAGCACTTACTTTAAAAACACTTTCTGGAATAAATTGATTGATTTCTCTTTCTCTTTCAGCAATTAATCGCACTGCAACGCTTTGTACACGACCTGCACTTAATCTTCTTTGACTGCCAATTTTACGCCATAAAACAGGGCTTAATTCAAATCCAACAATTCTATCTAATATTCTTCTTGCTTGTTGTGCATCCACCAAATCCATATTAATTAAGCGCGGATTGGCTATGGCTTTTTTAATAGCAGGTGCAGTAATTTCATGGAATACGATCCTTTTCGTTTTCTTAGGATCTAATCCTAAGACTTCTGCCAAATGCCAACTAATACTTTCTCCTTCACGGTCCTCATCCGATGCCAACCAAACCTCTTTTGCCTTCTTAGTCATGGATTTTAATTCCTTCACCACTTTTTCTTTTTCGGAAGAAACGGTATATCTGGGCGCAAACTTGTTTTTCAAGTCGATACCCATATCGGTTTTCTCTAAATCACGAATATGACCATAGCAACTTCTCACTTCAAACTCTTCACCTAAGATTTTCTCAATGGTCTTTGCCTTAGCAGGCGACTCAACGATTAGTAAGTTTTTTGACATAGTAGTCAACCGCTCCTACGGGATTTTTATATTGAAAATCAACTATTTATGAAAAACAGCAAGGTAGCTTTTTACACTTACTCCATTGTTTCTCTTGATGCAATATTAGAGCATTAGCTTTAAAAAATAAAAATCATCTGGAATTAGGCAGTTAAAAATGCCACAATTTGATGAATTACTGATGGTGTTTTATATACTTTATTATGCCCTAAATCGTTGGTAATCAAAAACTTAATATTCTTGGGGGCTTTATTTTTAAAATTTACCAAATCTTGGTATGGGCAAACCCGGTCGCCTTGGTCATGTACCCAAAGAATTTCACCTGGGTAATTTGCTATTGCCCGGTCGGCCTCAAAATAAGTTACGGGCAAGTTGGTACGTGACTTTAATTCATCGTAAAATGCTTCTTTCACAGGCTCAGAAAAACGCATCATGGTAAAATAATTGTCAAAAGTGGTGGTTGTTTTTGTTGCTGGAGCAATGAGTACAAATTTATGGTTTAAGGGATTTTCGATGTTTTCTGCAATCATAGCCAAAGTAATTCCCCCTAACGAATGTCCCATAAAGTGATCAATTGGCCCTAAGGCTTTCATAATATGCTCGATGGCATCTTTATAAATAAGCACATTGATATATTTCCCCTCGCTTTTTCCATGTCCTGGTGCATCAAATCCAATCACCCTAAAGCCTTCCTTTAACAAGGGTTGTACGTATTGTTCAAATTTGTAAAAATTACTTGCATAGCCGTGGCAAATGAGCACTGTTTTACCATTGGGCTTATTCGCATTCCATTCGAACCCTTTAATGGCAAATCCCTCTGTTACTTTTATGGACAGTGGTGTTGCATGCTGAAATATTGCGGGTGCTTTTGATTTTTTATATTTTGGGTAGGGCGTACAAAACAAATTAAAGGCCAATTTACCTGCTGTAGCTGGAGAAAGCCTGCCAATGGTACTAAATTTAGTTCTTAAAAATTGGAGGTACATTCTCTCTGAAAAGCCAAGCTTAGGCATATTGTATAAATATTAGGCTGCAAAGATAAGTAGCATCGTCAAGCAGCTTTTGCTTTTTTTTGTATTTCGACAATAAAAACAAGGAATAAAAGCTGGTTTAAAGCTATTTTTGCAAAAACTTATTTGCAATTATTATGTACGAGTTAAAAATTAATTTTGAACAAAAGGGGTTAACGCCAGTAGTCTTAAACGAAGTAAAGGTGGGAGAAAGCTTATTAGAAGTAATTTTGGATGCTGGGATTGAATTACATCACAACTGTGGCGCAGTTTGTGCATGTAGCACCTGTCATTTATATGTCAAAAAAGGCATGGAGTTTTTAGAGGAATTGTCAGACAAAGAAGAGGATTTTATTGATAGAGCAGTAAGCCCAAGAATAGAATCAAGATTAGGATGTCAATGTGTAATTCAGGAAGGAACCGGAACCATTGAAGTTACTTTACCGGATCAAACACAGTTTTTAGGCGAGTAATTACTTGTCAAAGCATTCATCAATTTAGTAGTTAAAAAAATTAAGTATATGTCACATTTTGAACCACCCATTTATTGGAATGACCATGAAGATATTGCCCAAAAATTATATGAAAAATTTGGGGATGATTATTCAGAATCTAAAATTTACAGAGTACGTTTTACGGATTTATTAGAATGGGTATTGACTTTGCCACATTTTGAAGGGAAGCGCGAAGAATCCAATGAGGGGCATTTGGAAATGATACAAAGTGCCTGGGTCTATGAATGGCGTGATAACCAAAAATAAGCGTACATTTATTTACTAAAATATTTCAATTGTTAGCTACTTTACAAAAAGTTACCTGTTTCATTTTTGACGTTGATGGTGTATTGACCAACGGCGAAGTGATTGTGATGCCTAATGGAGTGCTAACAAGAAAAATGAATATTAAAGATGGCTATGCATTACAATTAGCTGTTAAAAAAGGATATAAGGTTTGGGTGATTTCTGGGGGCAATTCTGATGAAGTGCAAGAGCGACTCCATCATTTAGGAATTACGGAAGTGCATATGAAAGTAAAAGACAAGCGTGCACTAGTGCATGAGTTGTCCGTGTTACACGAAGTTCCTTTGGGGGAGATGTTATTTATGGGAGACGATATGCCTGATTATGAGGCAATGTCCATTGTAGGAGTCGCAGCATGTCCTAAAGACGCTGCTGTGGATATTAAATCCATTTCAACTTATATCGCAGTTGCCAATGGAGGTGCGGGTTGCGCAAGAGAGATCATTGAAAAGGTATTAAAATTGAATGATCATTGGGATGTGGAGGATCATATACAGGCTAGATAATTTAACCAATAAATAATTTACACTTGAAGACTTTTTTATATTTCCTTCGATTGGTTAGATGGCCTAATTTGATTTTTATTTTATTAGCGGAAACTTTATTTCACTTTTGTATTTATAAGCCTTTATGCCCCAATGCACCTGTGGGGACCGATTTAAATTTTTATTTAATTGCAGCTACTTATTTATTTATTGCAGCCGCGGGATACATCATTAATGATTATTTTGATATTAATATTGACCAAGTCAACAAGCCCAACAAAGTGGTAGTGGGTGCGCATATCAGTAGACGCTGGGTTATTTTTTGGCATTTGCTATTTAGCGTAATGGGCATTTATATATCCACCATTGCTTTCCCCTTTAAGCTATACTGGCATATTCATTTGTCTAATTTATTGACCATTCTATTGTTGTGGTTTTACTCCACCAACTTTAAGAAAAATTTTTTGGTCGGTAATGTAGTCATTGCTTTATTGACTGCTTGGTCAATTGCAGTAGTCTATTTTTCCAAATTTACCATTCAACAATTGTTTAATCCAGACATTAATGATGTTGCTAATTTTAGATTTGTAAAATTAATGATGCTTTATTGTTCATTTGCTTTTATTTTAACCCTCGTTAGAGAGGCTTTGAAAGACATGGAGGATATAGAAGGAGATCAAAAATTTGGTTGTAAAACCTTGCCCATTGTTTGGGGGTTAAAACCTACTAAAGTATATATAGGGGTGTGGTTGGTGGTTGTTATCGCAGTCCTTTCCTTTATTCAATTGTATGTGATTCCTTTTGGTTGGTGGTATAGTATCTTGTATTGCCTTGCATTTATCATTTATCCATTGGCTTACGTATTGTATAAATTAAAAAATGCTTTTGCCAGCAGTGATTTTAAAAAGCTGAGTTTGTACATTAAAATAGCCATGTTCATGGGTATTTTGTCAATGTTTTTTTTCTATTTTTTATTGTAATCTATGCCCAAATTTATTTTAGCTTCCCAGTCACCCAGACGCAAATCATTATTGGAATGGGCTGAAATTCCCTTTGAGGTAATCGTGTCCAATTCGGATGAATCTTTCCCGGAACATCTTCCTACCAGTGAAGTGCCAGCCTATATTGCCAGGCAAAAAGCATTGGAAGTAGCGAATAAATTATTGGAAACGAATAGGGACATTCAGGATCATTGTATTATCGCAGCGGATACCATTGTCGTTTTGAACAATGAAATTATGGGTAAGCCATTGGATCGTGATCATGCAATTCAATCCTTAACAAAGCTCTCCGGTAAAACACATGATGTTATTACGGGGGTCTGCGTATTACATGACCATAAAGAAGTCATTTTTGCTGAAACAACAAAAGTGACTTTTCATGCATTAACGATTGGTCAAATTGAGTACTACGTTGACCAATACAAGCCTTATGATAAAGCGGGAGGATATGCCATTCAGGAATGGATCGGGGTAGTGGGCATTAAAAGCATTGAAGGGGATTTTTACAATGTAATGGGTTTGCCCGTAAGTAAAGTGGTGCATGAAATAAAGCAACTAGGACTTTTGCAAGGCTAGCTGCTCTGAAAATTACAGCCAGTTAAAAGCAATATCTAATTCAACATCGGGGTGCAAACTTCTTTCCACAGGACAGGTTCTTGCAACACGTTCTAAAATTTCTTTTGTTTTATCATCTAAGTTTAAGGCAGGAATGGTTACATGAGCAATAATTTTTCCTATTCTTCGGGGGTCTGCGACCATTATTTTAGTCACTTCCACTTTCGCTCCATCCAAAGTAATATCCATTGTTTCCGCCTTAATTCCCATGGTCGTTATCATGCATGCGCCTAGGCCCGTGGCGATCAAATCGGTTGGTGAAAATCTTTCTCCTTTTCCTTTATTGTCGGTAGGGGCATCGGTTTCAATTGCGGATCCGCTTTGTAAATGAAGACAAGCTGTTCTTAGGTTGGATTCGTAGGTCACTATTGCAGTCATAATAACGATTTTATTGATTTATGATTTCGGTAAAATTACAGTTTAATTTACCTTAAGTCATGTATTTTTGCAAAGTTAATCAAGAACTTATGCAAGAATTGCCCATCTTAAATTCCGAGCCAACGGAACGTTTAAAAAAGCCCGATTGGTTGAGGGTGAAATTGCCCATTGGAGAAAGCTACAAGCATGTGCGAGGATTGGTTGACAGCCATCAATTACATACCATTTGTGAAAGTGGTAATTGCCCAAATATGGGAGAATGCTGGGGCGAAGGAACTGCGACATTTATGATTTTGGGGAATATATGTACAAGAAGTTGTCAGTTTTGTGCTGTGGCCACTGGCCGTCCAAAACCCGTTGAATGGGATGAGCCACAAAGGGTAGCAGAAGCCGTTTATTTAATGAAAGTGAAACACGCCGTTTTAACGAGTGTGGATAGAGACGAACTGCCTGACGGAGGTTCTATTATTTGGGCAAATACCATCAAAGCCATTAAAGCACTCACCCCAGAAACGACATTGGAAACCTTAATTCCAGATTTTAGAGGGATACAAGAACAGATTGATCGAATTATCGAAGCAGCACCCGAAGTGGTAAGCCATAATATGGAAACGGTGGAACGCAATACAAGACGCGTAAGAGTACAAGCGAAGTACGATCGTAGTTTAGGCGTGTTAGAAGCACTTAAAAAAGGGGGGCGCCGAACTAAAACAGGCTTAATGCTGGGCATTGGGGAAGAGAAGCATGAAATAATTCAAACAATGAAAAACTTGGTGAATGTAGGATGTGATGTTTTAACCTTAGGTCAGTATTTGCAACCCACTTCAAAACATTTACCTGTTCAACGTTTTGTGCATCCAGATGAATTTACAGAGTTAAGACAAATTGGATACGAACTCGGATTTGATTATGTAGAAAGTGGACCGTTGGTTCGTTCCTCTTACCATAGTGAAAAACATGTGATAGCTGGATGGGGTAGGAATAAGTGGATGGAAGAACAAGCAAATAAATAAGTAATCTGCTACATCATAAAAAAAAGTGCCACTCGTTTAGAGGGCACTTTTTTTATAATTATCAATTTTTAGTTTGAAGAATTTAATCCAGCATTCATTTTAATGAATTCGGAGTAATATTTAATTTTCGATTAAATATTACTCCCACATTAATGCAGAAGCGCCTAAAATGGCAGCGTCAGATTCTTTCAAATGACTAAATAATATTTTCACTTTATTTTGAAATATTTCAATCACATTGGCTTCCATATGTTCTCTAGTAGGTTTTAAAATTAAATCTCCCGCTTTTGTCAATCCGCCAAATAATATGATGGCTTCAGGACTTGAAAACATGACAAAGTTGGCCAAGGACATTCCTAAAATTTTACCTGTAAACTCAAATACTTCTTTTGCAACGGCATCCTCTTTTTGAGCGGCTTCAAAAACATCCTTAGATGTTATTTTATCAGTTGGGATATTTCTCAATATACTTGGTCGGTCGGTTGTATTTAAAATTTCAACAGCCGATTGAGCAACGCCAGTTGCGGATGCATAACTTTCCAAGGAACCTTTTTTGCCGGTGCCTGGATGAAACCTTCCATCAGGGATGATAATGGTATGCCCTAATTCGCCAGCAAACCCATCATGACCATAAATTAATTGTCCATTGGCCACGATGCCGCTTCCAACACCTGTGCCTAGGGTAATCATGATAAAGTCTTTCATTCCTTTTGCGGCCCCATACATCATTTCACCCACCGCTGCAGCATTGGCATCATTCGTTAGTTTAACTGGTAGTTTTAATTTGTCCTGCAACATTTTTGCAAAAGGAATAATTCCCTTCCAAGGTAAATTGGGGGCATATTCAATGGTTCCTGTATAAATATTCCCGTTAGGTGCACCAACACCTATCCCTTTGATTCGACCCACGCCACCTACTTTTTCAATGATTTCTGATAGTCTTTCATGTAGTTCATCAATAAAGGAAGTTACTTGTGCATGTGTATTGGTTGGCATGGAGCTTGAATGCAACACGTTGCCATCCTTGTCCACGATACCATATTTGGTACCAGTGCCTCCTATATCTACGCCTATCACATATGAATCCATGGTTTTTAATTTAGTTGATTAAAATTAGTGTCCTCCTTTTGCTTCAGTCTCATCATAATTAATACCCTGTTTCTTTAAAATTCCTTTTACGGAGATGGCAAAAAACAGAATATAGGCAAAACAAATTACAGGTACCCAAAACGAATTATGAATACCGCTTCCCTCAACAGCATTTTGTGAGGATTGTAAATAATCGGATAATTTACCTTGAATTGGAGGGATGATACCACCTCCTAAAATCATCATAATAAGGAATGCGGCTCCTTGTGTCGTATATTTTCCAAGGCCTGCAATAGACAATGCAAAAATAGATGGCCACATAATTGAACATGCAATACCTCCTGTTAAAAACGCATAGATAGAGATGTTTCCTTTATTGAAAATACCTACAAGCATTGCGGCTACCCCGATAATGCTAAATATCATTAAAGTTTTAGCTGGCTTGTCCTTGCTAAGAAAAAATGCAACAATTTGAACAAGGATACACACTACATATAAATACAATGGGCTCATGTCATATTTTGCTATACTATTTGCACCAATAACAACACCAAAAGCAACAAGCGGCACAATGATGGTTAATAGTTGCTTGGTTTTACTTTTAAATTCAAATGCAGCAATGGCACCTGTCCAGCGACCAATCATCATACTGCCCCAATACATTGAAATATAAGGTGCAATTTTTGATGAATGGATACTTCCAAAATCTTTCTGTTTTAATAATTCTCCCAAATTAGAGCCAATCGAAACTTCAACACCCACATATACAAACAAGGCTAGCATACCCAGTACTAGTTGAGGGTATTTCATTGCTCCCCAACCTTGCTCGTTTTTTTGAGCAGAGAAATTGGCAAATAATAAACCTACTACTACGGTGGCTAATGCACCAAATAACCATTTTAATCTAGTCGTTTCAATGGCTAATTTTTCAACAGGATCCGTAATTGTTTTAGGATCAATTTTATAACTATTGAAAATAGGAACAAACATAATTATTAAAACACCAGTCATGATAATTAATAAATACAATGCTTTGTTAGCAGGTTCGATTTTTTCTTCACTAATTCCTGCAGGAACTTTTTTAGAAAAATGAAATAAAGCAGCTGCGGCTAAAAATAAACACCCTGCTGCACTATACAGAATTACCACTTTGCTTAAACTCAATGAAGCGATTTGTTCATCAGTAATGGCGGCGGCTGTTCCAAATAAAGCAAAAGCAACTACAATCGGACCAATGGTGGTTCCAAATGAGTTAATACCACCAGCCAAGTTTACGCGACTTGCGCCCGTACTCGGGTCACCCAAGGCAATGGCAAAGGGTTGAGCGGCGGTTTGTTGTAAGGAAAAGCCTAATGCAACTATAAATAATCCCACCAGCATTCCGGTGAAAGTATTGGCGTTTACAGCAATAATCATCGCAGCAGCGCCAATGGCAGAAAATAACAAGCCGTATACAATACTCTTTTTATAGCCCCATTTGCCTACTAAGTCCTTGCCTCCGAAAGCACCATAGGCAAATAGGCCTAATGCACCAATATAATAGGCTAAATAAAAAGCAAAATCTACCAATTGACTTTGAAATTGGTCTAAATCAAATTTGTGCTTACAAAAAGGGATAAAAACGCTGTTACTTGAAGCGATAAATCCCCAAAAAAAGAAGACCACAATGAGGGTACTTAATGCACCTGTATTGGTGGGCTGTTTTGGTTGGTTCATAACATGTATTTGTTTATTCGTTGGGTGTCCTAAAATTAGACTGTCTAAAATACTTAAAATATACATTAAATGGTCATTTTATACAGCTAAAATGAGGTTGGAAATGTAGAGACATTTTAGTAAATTGAATGCTAATTCACAAACTCTATGGTGATTGTTCATGTAAGTGCAGAATGTTATCCTATGGCAAAGGCGGGGGGCCTTGGGGACGTGGTCGGGGCATTGCCAAAATACCAGCAAAAAATGGGGGATGAGGCATTGGTGGTGATGCCAATGTACAAGACAAAATTTTTAGAACAACAGGAGTGGGAAGTGCATTTTAAAGGAAATACAAATTTAGGAGATTGGTTTTTTGATTATACCATCATCAAGTTAAAAGATAGTAAGTTAGGTTTTAATTTATACTTAGTAGATATCAATGGATTATTAGACAGGCCTAAAATTTACGGCTATACCGATGACGATGATCGTTTTATTGGCTTTCAAATTGCCATAGTGAATTGGTTATTACACTGGGCGAAACAACCTGATATAGTACATTGTCATGATCATCAAGCAGGGTTAATTCCGTTTATCATGAAACATTGTTACGATTATCAAAAATTACAATCTATCAAAACGGTATTGACCATTCACAATGCACAATACCATGGCAGGATGGGTTGGGACAAAAGTATATTAATTCCAAAATGGGATTCATGGAAACATGGATTATTGTAATGGGATAGAAATATTAATTCCTTGGCGACTGCAGTGAAGTGTGCGGATAAGGTTACAACGGTAAGTCCAACTTATATGCATGAATTAAAATTACACTCCAATGGACTTGAATCTTTATTTGAATATGAGCAGGGGAAATGTACTGGTATATTAAATGGTATCGACAATGAAGTATGGAATCCTGCTTCGGATCCCATGGCACCTTTCCATTATAATATACATGATGTGTTAGAAGGAAAACGAAAAAACAAACAGCTGTTATGTGATCGTTATCATTTAAATATGGACAAGCCCTTAATTGTATTTATTGGTCGATTAGTGGGTGAAAAAGCGGCTGATGTTTTGCCAGGTGCTATCCAACATGCATTAGATAAAACAAATTGCGGGGCCAATTTTTTAATGATTGGCGCAGGAGATACTTCGGTAGAGTCGGCTTTAAATTATTTAGTACAATTGTATCCAGGGGAATACAATACATTTATTGGCTATGATGAAAAAGTTGGACACGAAGCGTATGCAGCTGCTGATTTTTTATTAATGCCAAGCAGGGTGGAGCCTTGCGGATTAAATCAAATGTATGCAATGAGATACGGGACTATTCCAATGGTAAGAGACACGGGTGGATTGCACGACACGGTGGTTGATATGGGTGAACCTGATGGTTTTGGCATTCGTTTTTTGCATGCTACTGAAGAAGATATTGTGTATGCTATCGAAAGAGCAATAACGGTTTATAAGAATAAGGCACGAATGAAAGAAATGATAACCCAATGTATGCGCATAGACCATAGTTGGGATGTGGTGGTCAAGGAATACAAAAATGTATATGAATCAATTGTTTAAATTATAAATTTAAGATATGGCAATGTATGCAAAGGAAACGGTTTCTATAATACTTGGAGGAGGTGCAGGTTCCAGACTCTCCCCTTTAACCGCAAGGCGTTCCAAACCTGCTGTACCTATAGCGGGTAAGTATCGGTTAGTGGATATCCCAATTAGCAATTGTATCAATAGTAATTTGAATCGCATTTTTGTATTAACACAATTTAATTCCGCATCCTTAAATCAACATATTAAAAACACCTATCATTTTAGTGCTTTCAGTTCGGGCTTTGTGGATATTTTAGCGGCTGAACAAACACCCGATAATCCAGGATGGTTTCAAGGTACGGCCGATGCAGTGCGTCAGAGTTTAAGACATTTGGACAAAATGGATTTTGAGTATGTGCTTATTTTAAGTGGGGATCAGTTGTATCAAATGGATTTTAGTCAAATGATTGATACGCATAAAAAAAGTGGCGCTGCATTAACCATTGCAACCATTCCAGTGGGAGATCGGGAAGCACCTGAATTTGGTATTTTAAAAGCAAATGACGAAAATGTAATCACTTCCTTTATTGAAAAGCCAAATAAAGCATTATTGCCCGAATGGACGAGTGATACTGGTGCTGAAATGAAAGCACAGCAAAGGAATTATTTAGCCTCCATGGGTATTTATGTTTTCAACAAAGATATTTTATACAAGTTGTTAAATGAAGTACATGCCAACGCAACAGATTTTGGAAAAGAGATCATTCCGGATTCCATAGCGCAGTATAAAGTAGTGAGCTATCAATATGATGGTTACTGGACCGATATTGGAAATATCTATTCCTTCTTTGAAGCAAATATTGCGTTGACTGATGAAATTCCACCATTTAATTTATTTGATAGTGTAAAAACAGTATATACGCGATCAAGGATGTTGCCGCCGGCCAAAATAAGTGGTACACAAATAAATCAAGTATTAGTTGCAGAAGGCTCCATCATTCATGCAGCTTCCATTACTAAATCAGTCATTGGGATTCGTTCTAGAATAGGAAAGGATACCGTAATTAAAAATAGTTATATCATGGGCTGCGACTATTATGAAACCATTGAGCAAATTAATGCTAAAAATGCAAGTGGTCAACCTATTATTGGAATAGGGGAGCGTTGCGTTATCGAAGATGCAATAGTGGATAAAAATTGTTCCATTGGAAATGATGTAATCATTAAAGGAGGATCGCATTTGGAAAAAACCGATCACCCATTGTATACCATCAAAGACAATATTGTAGTAATTAAAAAAGGAGCCATTATCCCTAATGGTTTTGTTATCTAAATAAATAATTAAATATGAATACAGCGTATACAGGAGAAAAAAAGAATTTAAGTTTTTGGCAGATTTTTAATATGTGTTTTGGTTTTTTTGGAATTCAATTTGGATGGAGTTTGCAAATGGGTAATATGAGTGCCATTTATGAATTTTTAGGAGCAAAGCCTGAAGATATTCCTGGCTTGTGGTTGGCAGCGCCAATGACTGGATTGATTGTTCAGCCGATTATTGGATATTTAAGCGATCGCACCTGGCATCCAAAATTAGGACGTCGTCGCCCTTTCTTTTTAATAGGGGCAATTTTAAGTTCGGCATTGTTATTTGTGATGCCCAATTCCTCTACAGTTTGGATGGCCGCTGGCGTTTTGTGGATATTAGATTCAAGCATCAATGTGACCATGGAACCTTTTCGAGCATTTGTAGCTGATAACTTAAATGAAAAACAACGCTCGTTTGGGTTTTCAATGCAAAGTATGTTTATTGGACTAGCCTCCTTTATTGCAGGTTATTTACCTCAATTATTAGTAAAGTGGTTTGGTGTTTCAAGGGATAAAATAAATGGCACGATTCCTCAAAATATTTTATTGTCCTTTTATATTGGAGCAGCCGTATTTTTTGTGGCAGTAATGTATACAATTTTGAGAAGTAAGGAATATCCACCTTCTGAAAATACCAATATTGATCAGGTACCAAAGGGTTCTATTTTCGCAGAAATTTCAGATTCAATTAAAAATATGCCAGTACAAATGAAGCGATTGGCTTTAGTGAATTTCATTACCTGGCCGGGACTATTTTTAATGTGGTTTTATTATAGTACTGGTGTGGCATCACAATTATTTCACGGCGATCCCATTACCAATAGTACTGCTTTTACCATGGGCCTAGAGCATGCTAATACCACTTCGGCAATTCTTAATTTAGTGACATTTGGTTTTTCTTTTACTTTGTCTTTTTGGGTAGGACTATTGGGGAAAAAGTATACGCATGCGCTTTGTTTGTTTATTGGTGGAATAGGATTAATATCTGTATTTTATATCACCAATGTAAACTACTTGTTTATTAGTATGGGCTTAGTGGGGATTGCTTGGGCATCTATATTGTCAATGCCTTATTCCATGTTGGCAGGTTTCATACCTGAGCAAAAAATGGGCATTTATATGGGTATCTTTAATTTCTTTATTGTTTTGCCAGAAATTATCGCTTCCTTGTTTTTCGGTAAAATCATGACCCAGTATTTAGACAATAACAGATTATTAGCTGTATTAATTGGAGGATGTTTGCTTATTTTTGCGAGTATTATTTGTGTAACAATCATTAAAGAAGAAAAAACAATAAAATGAAAAAAATAATTAGTGTTTTAGCCTTATCGTTTTTTACGATAACCAATAGTATTGCCCAACAAATTGATGCCTATCCAAGTAATTGGTTTGCCAATATGAAGTACAAAAAAGTACAATTGTTATTAAGGTCAACAAGTGTGGATTTTGCAAAAGCAACTGTTGCGACCAATTATCCAGGTGTAGTATTAAAAAAGACCACCCATTTTACGAATGGACATTATATTGCTTTAGATGTTGAAATTAATGCGAATGCAAAACCGGGGAATGTGGTATTTGCAATTTCAATTGATGGTAAAAAAAATAATTTTAATTGGCCCTTACTTGCTCGAAGAAAAGACAGGGGTACAAAATTTGCGCAAGGATTAAGTTCGGCTGATTTAGTGTATTTTTTAATGCCAGACCGATTTAGCAATGGAGATCCAAGTAATGATCAAGTGCCAGGTTTAAGAGACCAGTCCTTAAATAGAAAAGATATTTTTTTACGACATGGCGGTGATTTGCAAGGGGTGGCCAACCACTTGGATTATATGCAAAAATTAGGGGTAACTACTTTATGGATGACGCCCGTAATTGAGAATGACATGCCCGATAGAACGGAACATGGATATGCTGCTACCAATAATTATAAAACTGAAACAAGATTTGGAGGTGATAAGGCCTATTTAGCTTTAAGTGATAGTTTACATAATAGAGGAATGAAACTCATTCAAGATATTGTATATAATCATTTTGGAAGGTTTCATTTTTTAGTGCAGGATGCCCCCTCCAATGATTGGGTGCACCAATGGCCAGCCTATACACAAACCCATTACCGAGAGCAGGCTACATTTGATCCTTATCATTCTGAAACAGATGCGAAAAAAATGATTGACGGTTGGTTTACGACCGAAATGCCGGACATCAATCATGAGAATCCAATGGTTGAAAAATATTTAACACAAAATGCCATTTGGTCTGTAGAAACTTTTGGCGTGGATGCCTTTAGGGTAGATACTTATAAATATTGCAATGTAGATGTGATGAATCGTTTGAACATAGCATTGCTTGATGAGTATCCTAAAATTTTTACTTTTGGAGAATGCTGGGTGGATGGGGTTGCATCACAGGCTTATTATGTTGAAAATAATTACAATACTCCTTTTAAAAGTAATTTAAAATCAACATCCGATTTTAGCTTATTGTTTGGGGGTATTATGCCTGCATTAAATGAATCAAATGGATGGTCTAATGGGGTGATTAAATTATACAATACATTGGCTTCCGATTTCTTGTATAAGCAAGCCAATAACAATGTGATATTCTTAGACAATCATGATATGACCAGGATACATTCTTCTTTAGGAGAAAGTATTCCAAAAACTAAAATTGCCTATGCATGGTTATATACCTGCAGAGGTATTCCTCAATTGTATTATGGTTCTGAATTGTTAATGAAGGGTATTTCAAATCCAGATGGCTGGGTAAGACTTGATTTTCCAGGGGGATGGGCAGGTGATCAAAAAAATGCATTTACTGAAACAGGTTTAAGCACAGAGGAGTCCGATTTTTTACACTATGTACAAAAACTAGGTGCTTTTAGAAGCAATTCATCGGCGCTTAAAACTGGGAGTATGATGCAATACATTCCGGAGGATGGCTTGTATGTTTATTTCAGGTATGACAATAATCAAACCATCATGTGTATAATGAATACGGATACTAAATCTAGGAATGTGAAATTGTCTAAGTACACTGAAAGAACTAATTCATATACAAGCGGGAAAGATATCATTACAGGAAACACCATTGGGTCTGAATTTTCTATACCTGCTATGAGCATGCAAGTAATTGAATTAACAAAATAAACATGCCCAAATACGAAGCGGAACATTTTGTCGATAGTGAACAGCCAGTTTGGAATTACTCCTTAATGACAGCGGCTGACATACATAATTTTCAAAATGGCACGCATTATAGCTTGTATACCCTGTTTGGTAATCATCAAGTGCAGGTGTTGGATACCTGGGGCACTTATTTTTCAGTGTGGGCACCCAATGCTACAGCCGTATTTGTTATTGGTAATTTTAATGATTGGAATAATACCACACACCCTTTAAAAGTTCGATTGGATAGTTCTGGAATTTGGGAGGGCTTTATCCCTGCTGTACATAAAGGAGAAGTATATAAATACCATATCCATGGATTTAAGGGTGCTTTATTGGATAAAGGAGATCCTTTTGCAAATTATTGGGAACTAAGGCCTTTAACTGCGTCCATCACTTGGGACACAAAATATGATTGGCAGGATGCAAAATGGCTAGAGCAAAGAAAAATTAGCAATAGAACTGACCAACCTTATTCGGTGTATGAAGTACACTTGGCAAGTTGGATGCGACCAGACAAAAACAACGAGGACAGTTATAATTCATATATACAATTAATTGATTTATTAGTACCCTATGTCAAGGAAATGGGTTTTACGCATGTAGAATTCATGCCAGTAATGGAACATCCTTTTGATGGAAGTTGGGGATACCAAGGAATTGGCTTTTTTGCGCCTACTGCGCGTTTTGGCAATCCACAAGAATTTGCTGCATTGGTGAACGCATTTCACAATGCAGAAATAGGGGTAATCATTGACTGGGTGCCTTCGCATTTTCCTTATGATAGTCATGGTTTATTTATGTTTGACGGGGCCAATACCTATGAGTATGCTGATATGCGCAAAGGCTATCATCCTGACTGGAACTCTTATATATTTAATTATGAAAGGGGGGAAGTAAAATCCTTTTTAATAAGCAGTGCACGTTTTTGGTGTGATCAATTTCATATTGATGGATTAAGAGTAGATGCCGTAAGTTCCATGTTAAAATTGGATTATAGTAGAACAGAAGGGCAATGGGAACCGAATGAGTTTGGTGGGAATGGAAATATAGAAGCCATTGCATTTATCAAAGACTTAAATGAAACATTGTACCGTGATTTCCCCGCAATACAAACTATTGCAGAGGAAGCTACCGATTGGCCTGGCGTAAGTCAACCTACGTTTATGGATGGATTGGGATTTGGTATGAAATGGATGATGGGATGGATGCATGATACTTTGGACTTTTTTAAATTAGATCCAATCATGCGTTCAGGCGCACAAGACAAGTTTACATTCTCCATGATGTATTATTATGACGAGCATTTTATGTTGCCCTTAAGCCATGATGAAGTGGTTCATGGTAAAAGCCCCATGATCTATAAAATGCCTGGAGATGAATGGCAAAAATTTGCCAACTTAAGATTGCTGTATACTTATATGTTTACCCATCCAGGCGCGAAGTTATTATTTATGGGAAATGAATTTGCTTCTACAAGTGAATGGAATTATACCACTGAATTACAATGGGAATTATTAAAGCATCCAAGTCATGCTGGGATGAAATTTTGTGTTCAACAATTAAATAAGTTATTAAAAGACCATCCGGCTTTATATGAATTACAATATGATCCAGGTGGCTTTGAATGGATAGAAACCAATAAGCGTCAGGAAGGAATTATCGCATACCGTAGAAGAGCCAAGGACTGGAAAGAGGATGTTTTGGTAGTGATGAATATTACCCCCGTCCCAAGACATCAATTCCCAATACATATTCATGGCGACAAGGAGTGGAAAGAAATATTCAATAGCGACCATAAATCGTTTTGGGGAGTAGGTGATTTATACAATGCTACCACGATGAAGGAACCTCAGGATGAAAAGGGGGAATGGTTTAGGCTATTACTAGATTTACCTGCATTGTCAGTAATTGTTTTTAAGTAAATTCCGATTTTGCAAAACATTGAAATTGAATAGCTTGTCAGCTATAAGCACATTTTTTGCTCATTTTTGCACATTTCGTAAAATTGAAAAAATGTTAACAATCAGGTAACATAAAGGCTTGAACTTTGTATTGTTAATCCAACCTAATAAAAACATGATTACCAACAACAAAGCCATGTTGTATGAAGCGGTTGCAGAATTCATACAATTACACGCCTTCGATCATTTATTGGACCATGAATTAGCCCAGTTAAAAAATTTATTAAATATTTGGGCAGACAGTGCTGATGCAAACCACTTACATGAATTAACTCAAAAGCTCACCCCATTATTGAGTAAAGCTAATTTTTTTGTGGAAACAGTTTCGCCAGCGGCCATTCAGCTATGGTTTTATGCTTTGTCTTACAATAATATTCCAATCGGGAATATGATGCAGGATTTAAGCTTCAACAATGAAATTACTTCTTATTAAAAAAAATAGCCGCTCAATTGAGCGGCTATTTTTTTAAGGTCCTGCTATATTAAAAGGGCCAAATACTTTTTTTCATGGTAGTATTTCCTTCGCCAATCTTAAATCCATTATTGTAAACTTCAATTTTATAGTCACCTTCAGCTAATTTTGAAGCTTGCTTAATGTCGTAGCTCACAGGTAATACTGCGTTTTGCTCATATTGAACCGTAATTTTATTAGAGTAAGCTCTTTGTCCGTCTTCTCTGGTTGAAAAACTACCTCCATCACCCACTATTTTACCATCAGGCCCAGTTACGCAAACATATAAATCCTGTGAACCACTCGGGGTAATTTTGTTTCTATCAATTTGGAAAGTTAAACGAAGGGTATTTGCTTTACGTGTATTATTGGTTTGTTTTTCGCTACCGTCCTCTTTAATTTTTAAAGGTTTGATATTAAAAGTGGAAGCATGTAATGTTGAAGCAATATCTTGAATTCTTTCTTTTTCCTTAGTGGTATTCGTTAAGTTCGAATTCAAGTTTGTATTTTGGCTTGTTAAATCCTGGTTTTGCGTAGTCAATTGTTTGTTTTCAGCTTGCGCTTTTGCAAGGTCTGTAGCCAAACTTGAAATTTTACTATTCAACTCTTCAATCATTTTTTTAGCTTGTGCCAAATCCTTTTCAGTAGCATTCTTTTTTGAAAGGATACTTCCGATATTTGATTTCAAGGCTAAAATCTCATCTGATTTTGTTTTTAAATCTCCGGTAAGTTGGGTGTTAATTGTTGATAACGAATCTACTTTTGCAGAAGCTGCAATAAATTCAGACTTTACCAAGTTCAAACTACTATCAATGGCTGAAATTTTTACATCATTTTGTTTAACTAATTCAGATCTTGAACTGTTAAAATAAAGCCATGACCCAATAATAGCAACCACTAATATTGCTATGATAATTTTACTACTGTTTCCAGATGATTCTACACTCATAAATAAACTTTTAATTAATTGAGCGTAAAGTTATAAAAAAATTCGTATATATGGTTCAAATCAATATTTTACCTTTTTTTTAACACTAGCCTAAATTGAATCTATATCTTTGGATATGCCCATTTCAAAAATTATAGAAAACTGGAAAAATAAGGTATTTGATGCTGTTTATTGGCTAGAAGGGGAGGAACCCTTTTACATTGACCAGGCAGTTGAATATGCTGAAAAGCATGTATTAACTGAGGCAGAGCAGGCCTTTAATTTAACTGTATTTTATGGAAAAGACGCGGATTGGACGCAAGTGATTAATGCTTGTAAAAGGTATCCTGTTGCTTCCGAAAAACAAGTGGTTATTTTGAAAGAGGCACAACATATGGGACAAATTGAAAAAGTAATCTCTTATGTTGAAAATCCATTAAGATCTACTATTTTCATTGTAGCCCATAAGGATAAAAATGTGGATGGAAGATCCGCCTTTGCGAAAGCATTAAAGAGCAAAGCTATTTTGGTGAGTACCAAAAAAATGTATGACAATAAATTACCTGACTGGGTGAATATATGGATTGCTGAAAGAGGTTTTTAAATAGCACCTAAGGCAGTTCTAATTATTGTGGATAATATT
>CANKWR010000011.1 GCA_947487525.1 Bacteroidota bacterium | reverse complement strand
GTAGCTATCAATCAACAAAAAAATGCTGCATTGACTGAAGTGAAAAATCATTTTGGTGCATTGGTTGTAGAGGTTGCTGAAAAAGTATTAAGAAAAGAATTGTCTAATAAGGCCGATCAAGAAAGCTACATTAAGCAATTGGCGGATGGTGTTAAATTAAATTAATTAAAATGTCGAACGCACGTTTAGCAGGTAGATACGCAAAAAGCTTACTAGGGCTTGCTCAAGAGCAAGGTCAATTGGAAGTGGTATATGCCGACATGAAATACTTACAAGCTGTTTGCAATGCAAGTAGTGAGTTTGTGAATTTGTTGCGTAGCCCAATCATTAATGCAGACCAAAAAAATAGCATTATCAATACAGTAACTAAGGATAAAGTAAGCGTGCTTACGAATTCATTTACCGTGTTATTGGTGAAAAAAGGAAGAGAGCGCGAATTGCCTGAAATGGCTACTGCATTGATTGAGCAATACAACGAATTAAAAGGAATTCACCAGGTTACTTTGACGACTGCAGTGGAAGTAGGTGCTGAATTAAAAAAAGCAATTGAAGACAAAGTGAAGGCGGAAAATAAATTTGCCACAATTGAATTGACAACTAAAACAGACGATGCCTTAATTGGTGGATTTGTATTAGAGTTCAACAACAATTTGGTAGATGCAAGTATCGCTAGAGACTTAAGAGATATTAAGAAACAATTTTTAAGCAACGAATACGTAGGAAAAATTTAAATAATCATTTATTAAAATAGCATTTTATGGTGGACATTAAGCCGGATGAAATATCAGCGATTCTTAGACAGCAATTAAGCAACTTTAATGCAAGTGCTGATTTAGAAGAAGTAGGTACTGTATTACAAGTGGGTGATGGTATTGCCCGTATATATGGTTTAAATGGCGTGAGCAGTGGTGAGTTGGTAGAGTTTGAAAATGGAGTGAAAGCGATTGCCTTGAACTTAGAGGAAGACAATGTAGGTGTGGTAATGATGGGGGATAGCAAAGCTATCAAAGAAGGAGACAAAGTAAAAAGAACAGGTCAAATCGCTTCTATTAAAGTAGGAGATGGTTTAGTAGGCCGTGTTATTAATATGTTGGGCGAACCAATTGATGGTAAAGGTCCAATTAAAGGCGAATTGTATGAAATGCCTTTGGAGCGTAAAGCACCAGGGGTAATTTTCCGTGAGCCTGTAAAAGAGCCTTTACAAACTGGTATTAAAGCGATTGACGCGATGATCCCGATTGGTCGTGGACAACGTGAATTGGTCATTGGTGACCGTCAAACTGGCAAAACAGCTATTTGTGTGGATACCATTATCAATCAAAAAGAATTTTACGATGCAGGTAAACCTGTTTATTGTATTTATGTTGCGATTGGTCAAAAAGCATCTACCATTGCCGGTGTAATGAAAACATTGGAAGACAATGGTGCGATGGCTTATACAACCATCGTGGCAGCTTCTGCAGCGGATCCAGCTCCGCAACAATTCTACGCTCCATTTGCGGGTGCAGCGGTGGGTGAGTTTTTCCGAGATTGTGGTAAACCAGCCTTGATTGTATTTGATGACTTATCAAAGCAAGCGGTCGCTTATCGTGAGGTATCATTATTATTACGTCGTCCGCCAGGTCGTGAGGCTTAGCCAGGGGACGTATTCTACTTACATAGCCGTTTATTAGAGCGTGCTGCGAAAGTAATTGCCAACGATGATATCGCTAAAAATATGAACGACTTACCAGCTTCTATCAAGCATTTGGTAAAAGGGGGCGGTTCATTAACAGCATTGCCAATTATTGAAACACAAGCAGGGGATGTATCTGCCTATATTCCTACCAACGTAATTTCTATTACCGACGGTCAAATTTTCTTAGAAGGTAACTTGTTCAACGCAGGTATCCGTCCAGCGATTAACGTAGGTATCTCTGTAAGTCGTGTGGGTGGTAACGCGCAAATCAAGTCCATGAAAAAAGTATCTGGTACCTTGAAATTAGACCAAGCATTATACCGTGAGTTAGAGGCCTTCTCTAAGTTTGGAGGTGACTTGGATCCAGCTACTAAGAACGTAATTGATAAAGGTGCTAGAAACGTGGAAATCTTAAAACAAGCGCAGTATTCCCCATTCACAGTAGAAAAGCAAGTTGCCATAATCTACTTGGGTACACAAGGTTTGTTAAAAGAAGTAGCTGTTAATAAAGTAAAAGCTTTTGAAGATCATTTCTTATTAGAGATGGCCAATAAATTACCCAATGTATTGGCTGAATTCAAAAAAGGCAACTTACCTGAAGACGGTATCAAGCAAATGGTTGATTTAGCGAATAGCTTAATCCCTCAATACAAATAATACAACACTATATATTTGAAAACCCTGAACTTAGTTCGGGGTTTTTTGTTATTAGGGTATGTCGGTGATACAAGTAAATAATGTAAGCAAACATTTTGGTTCCCTCAAGGCGGTGGATGGCCTCAGCTTTGAGGTACAAGAAGGCCAGGTATTTGGTTTTCTCGGACAAAATGGATCGGGCAAGAGTACCACCATCCGAATGCTATTGTCGTTGATACATCCTACCAGTGGAAGCATTGAAATTTTTGGACATTCCATTCAAGACAATCGCAATAAAGTATTAGAAGAAATTGGCGCTATAATTGAAAGGCCTGACTTATATCCTTATTTATCTGCCAAGGAGCATTTAACCTTGTTCGCTAAATTAAGAAGTAAGAAAATTACGCCTTCTTCTATCGAAGACACACTTAAAAAAGTGGGTTTACTGGATCGTGCAAAGGACAAAGTGCAAACTTTTTCATTGGGTATGAAGCAGCGGTTGGGTATTGGCATTGCCTTATTGCACAATCCTTCTTTAATTATTTTAGATGAACCCACCAACGGATTGGATCCGCAGGGCATTTCAGATATCAGAAATTTAATTCAGCATTTAGCGAAAGAGGAGGGAAAGACCATTTTAGTCTCGTCTCATATTCTTTCAGAAATTGAACAAATGGCATCGCATATTTTAATACTGCATAAGGGTAAAAAAATAGCGGATGGCCCCATACAATCTTTGTTAGATCCTAATAAAATGATTGTTCATCTTACCACCACCAATGATGATCAAGCGATGCAATTAATTTTAGCAGGTAGTTTTAGTAATTATTTATTAAAACGAGCAGAAGGCATTTACTTGTCAATTCCTCATTTTGAAATTCCTTTATTGAATCAATTTTTGGTGAATGCGGGTGTTGGCTTAATTAATGTGGAAAGCAGAAATTCACTGGAAGATTATTTTTTACAAGTCACTTCAAATACACAATAATGAAGTCCATCATCGCATTTGAATTGTATAAAATTTTTAGACGTCCTAGGACGTATATTGCTTTTGGGGCCATTGCAGCATTGATTGTGGTGATTCAATTTGGATTAAAAATAGACGGGGAATCCTATGCTTCCTTTTTAATGAAGGATATCAATGATACCTTAACGGTGGACGGTAAAGTATTGAATGGGTATTTGATTTGTTATATTTTATTGCAATTATTATTAGTACACGTGCCTTTATTGGTAGCCTTAATTGCAGCGGATATGATTTCAGGGGAAGCGAACTTGGGTACTTTGCGTTTATTATTTTCCACGCCTTTTACAAGAACTGAATGGGTATTGGGTAAATTCATAGCAGCCAGTATTTATACTATTGTCTTGCTTATATGGCTAGCCTTTTTAGCCTTATTTGTAAGCATGTGGGTATTTGGCACCGACGACTTGTTTTTAATGAAGTCCAACTATGTGGTATTGATTCAGGAAAAGGATGTGCTATGGCGTTATGTAGGCGCGTTTGTGTTTGCCAGCTTTTCATTATTAACAGTGACTGCCCTTGGTTTTTTAATGTCTAGTATGGCAAATAATTCTATTGGCCCCATAGTAGGTACCATGAGTGCCATTGTGTTTTTTACGATATTAAGTACCCTTAATATTCCTTTATTTTCCATGATCAAACCTTATTTGTTTACTACCCATATGAACAATTGGAAGGAGTTTTTTGACATCAAAGTCAATGATGGTAATGAGGCAATTGCAGGATCTATTTTAAATATTGCCAAAATAAAAAATTCTTTATTCGTACTTAGCGCGCATATTATTTTATTTGTGTCGCTTGCTGTTTACATCACTAAGAAAAAAGACATCTTAAGCTAATTATAGTTAACCTTGTTTATGAAAAAAATCATTGTTTTTGCATTCTTCTTTTGTTGCTCAAATCTAGTCATTGCGCAGGTGGACCCTTTAATTGAAAAAGTGAGTAAGAAGTTAGCCTTGGTGAATGATTATGTTGCCGAAGGTGTTATGAAAACAGATGTTTCCTTCATTAAAGCTTCTCTTGGTAAAGTGAAAGTGTATTTTAAAAAGCCTAATTTATTAAAAGTGAAAAAAGAGGGTGGTATTTCATTGCTCCCTAAAGGCGGAGTTTCACTTACCATCAATACCTTGTTAAATACCAAAAAGTATTCCACCATTCCGGGTGGGTCGCAGGTGGTGAATGGGAAAACCTTAACCGTAATAAAGCTTATTCCCAACGATGACAATTTGGATTGGGTGATTTCGACTTTGTGGATTGATCCGGTGGAGGCCTTAGTGTATAAAACCGCAACTACCACCAAAGAAAACGGTAGTTATGAAATTATCATGCAATATGGCGCTTACGCACAGTATGGTTTAGCGAGCAAAATTATTTTTAGCTTTAATACCAAAGATTATAAGTTACCCAATGGCATAACATTGGAATTTGGTGATGAGGATCCTGCTGCCAAGAAAAATCTCCTAAAAAACAAAAAAGGGACGGTCGAAATCACCTATAAAAATTACATTATAAACAAAGGTATTCCCAATACTATTTTTTAAATTGTATAGTATGCGTTTATGGATAGTTATATTATTAGTTCCTTTTTTGCCAGCCAAGCTTGCTGCGCAAAATAATGCGAGCGGAAATTACATGGAAGCCGTGGCAGATTTTAATAAGTTAAATGCCCAGAATGAGCTCTCGAGTTTGGTGCTAAAATTTGAAAAAATAGCACAGTCCAATGTCAATGATTGGCTACCTTCTTATTATACCTCTATTTTGTATGCACGTTTAAGTTTAAAACAAAAACAAAATGCAGACTTGAATGCGGATAAAGCAATTTATTGGGCCAACAAATCCATCGCAATACAAACCAATGATGAAAATTATTGTGCGCTTTCTATGGCCAAAACAGCAAAGATGGCGGTGAACCCTTATTTACGATGGATTAGTTATGAAAAAAGTATTTATGAACCCTTGGCCAAGGCTAGGAAGATAAATGTAAATAATCCAAGGATCTATATTTTGGAAGCGAGTTTAAAGCTGAATCTACCGGTACTTTTTGGCGGAGGTTGTGAGAAAAGTAAACCCATCCTCAACAAGGCAAAACAATTATTGAATAAGCAATTGCCTCAGTCTCTTTTACCTACTTGGGGAAAGCAAAGTTTGGATGAAATGAAACAGTCCTGCCCATTTTAAATGAGGCGAGTGAATTAGTAATTGGATTCTTCTAAGGTTTCGTCTTTGGCATTAGCAAACATACGAGCACTTATCTTCTTCAATGGATTTAAGCGCATGTCTCGATACCCTTGACGGGCATGAATAATGCGTACACATTCAAAAATACTTGCCGTAAATGAAGCAGCATCGGCTTTGTTTTTGCCTGCAATATCAAACGCTGTTCCGTGGTCAGGACTGGTTCTTACCACAGGTAAACCCGCAGTAAAATTAACACCTTCTCCAAATGCCAATGATTTAAATGGTATTAATCCTTGATCATGGTACATGGCCAAGACGCCATCAAATTTTTCGTGTGCGCCTCTTGCAAAAAATGCATCCGCTGAATAAGGACCATAAGCCAATATTTGGCCCTTGCTTTCCTTCACCGCCGGACGAATTATTTCAATTTCTTCTTTTCCTATTAAGCCTTCGTCTCCTGCATGTGGATTTAAGGCCAATACTGCAATGCGCGGTTTATCAATACCAAAGTCCTTTTGTAAACTACTATTTAAAATTTGCAGTTTTTGTTTAATCTTATCTTTAGTGATATGTTTTGCAATATCTTGTACAGTGACATGTTCGGTAACCAATGCCATCCTTAAATTTTCCGCGACCAATAGCATTAGGTTTTCAGTATTGCCAAATGCGTGTTGTAAATAGGGAGTATGGCCACTGAAGTTAAATTCAGGGGATTGAATGTTTTTTTTATGAATAGGTGCTGTCACTAATCCATCAATCTTTTTTTCTTTTAAAGCCGCTACTGCTTGCTGCAATGAAATAAATGCATATTTACCTCCGTCGTCGGTTAATTCACCTGGGGTAATAAGTACGTCCTCCTCCCAGCAATTGATTAGATTCACTTGCTTGGGATTAATTTTTGATAAATCGGGGATAGAAGAATAATTGATGGCAAATTCAGGACTTAATTTTTTATAAAAATGTAGGCTTTTGTTGCTGGCAAAAATAACAGGAACCATAAACTCCAATAAGCGACTGTCTGACAATGATTTAATGATTAATTCAATGCCTAAGCCGTTTAAATCTCCACAGCTAAAGCCGATAATTGGTTTTTTGATGTCCTGACTCATATCCATTTTATTAGACTGTAAAAGTACGCACAAAAACCTAACTTTGCTTCATGCAATACACGCTAAAAAAGTCCCTAGGACAGCACTTTTTGATCGACAAGACCGTTTGTGAAAGAATACAGGGGGTGTTGCAGCAATCCCCCATTGAAAGATTGGTGGAAGTGGGCCCAGGAGCTGGGGCATTAACCGAGTACATCTATAAAATACCCACGGATGCTTTCAAAGCCATTGAATTGGATACTGAAAAAGTAAACTATTTACTACATACTTTTCCTGACTTAGCGGGGAAGTTGATTAATGAAGATTTTTTAGATACTCAAATACCTTTTGACAATTCATTTACTTTGGTTGGCAATTTTCCCTATAATATATCCACCCAAATTGTTTTTAAGGTTTTAGAATGGAAGGAGCAAGTGCCCATGATGATGGGGATGTTTCAAAAAGAAGTAGCAGAACGCATTGCTGCAAAACCACATTCAAAAGCCTATGGTATTTTAAGTGTATTGGCACAAGCTTTTTATGATGTAACCTACTTATTTGATGTTCCACCTGCAGCATTTAATCCACCCCCTAAAGTGAATAGTGGCGTCATTATGTTTAAGCGCAAAGAACAGTTTCCATCAATGGCTTCTGAAAAAAGTTTTTATCATATTGTGAAAATGGCATTTGGACAAAGACGAAAAATGCTGCGGAATCCTTTAAAGCCTTATTTCACCACTGCTCAATTGGAAGATCCTATATTTACAAAGCGTGCTGAAAATTTAACCTACGAGGATTATGCAGCACTTACTTTTAAAATGCATAACGAAAAATAAAATGGCAGCCACCGTTATTATTACCGCACCTGTACACCCCTTTTTGATGACCACTTTACAAGAAAAGGGATTTGAAATTATATATGAACCTGCCATCAGTTATGATCAGTTAACGGAACTGATTAATCATGCAACTGGTTTAATTGTTACCACTCGATTAAAAATTGACAAAGCTATTTTGGATAAGGCTACTCATTTAAAGTGGGTGGGAAGATTGGGAAGTGGCATGGAATTGATAGATGTTGACTATGCGAATACCCTTGGCATTCAATGTGTCAGTAGCCCCGAGGGAAATTGTACAGCTGTTGGTGAACATACGCTAGGTTTGGTATTAAGTTTAATGAATCGTATTCATAGTAGCTATGATCAAATTAAACAAGGGCAGTGGATTCGGGATGCCAACAGGGCCGATGAATTAAATGGAAAGACGGTGGGTATCATTGGATTCGGAAATACGGGTACTGCTTTTGCTAAAGTATTGCAAGGATTTAATGTCAGGGTTTTGGCACATGATATTGATAAAAAAGCTTTTGAAACGAGTACCATCCAATCAGCAAGTTTGCAGGAAATACAAGATCAGGCCGATGTAATTAGCCTTCATTTACCCTTGACGGAACTTACTTTTCACTATGCCAACGATGCTTTTTTTAGTGCTTGTAAAAAACAACCTTATTTTATCAGTACCTGCCGTGGGGCGGTCACCGATACCCAGGCGGTATTAAAAGCCCTTCAAAATCAATTGGTTAGGGGCATTGGCCTAGATGTGCTCGAAAATGAACAATTAGCCAGCTATTCGTCCACTGAAAAGCAGCAATTGGAGGCAATAACGAACTTCCCCAATTGTATTATAACCCCTCATGTTGCGGGGTATAGCCAGGAAGCCTACTATAAAATGGCAAGGGTAGTTTTGGAAAAATTAGCCATTATTTAACCCAATCTAACTTCAATTATACTTTAAATTCATTTGAATATAATATCTTTGTATACTGCAACGCTACATTCAAAGTGGCGTTGTATTTTTTTTATCTAAAACGAAGGATATGAGCGAAACCAATGTATATGTTACCCAGGAGACTTTTGATAAGATGCGTGAGGAGTTGCAAAAATTAAAGTCGGTAGATCGTCCAGCTGCATCAAGAGCCATTGCGGAAGCAAGAGAAAAAGGGGATTTAAAAGAAAATGCAGAATATGATGCTGCTAAAGAAGCGCAAGGGATGCTTGAGTCAAAAATCAAGCAATTGGAAGCGACCATTTCAAATGCTAAAATTGTAGACACCAAAACAATTGATACAAGTAAAGTGACCATTTTAACTAAAGTGACCATTACGAATGAGGGGACTAAAAAAACAGTAACTTATCAATTAGTGGGCGAGAAAGAAGCAGATTTAAAAGCAGGTAAAATCTCCGCATCTTCTCCAATAGGAAAAGGTTTAATTGGAAAGAAGATAGGAGAGATTGCCGAAGTGCAAACGCCCAATGGTGTCATGAAATTTAAAGTGGACAACATAACAATCTAAATGACCAAGACAATTTTTACAAAAATCATACAAGGTGAAATACCTTCTTATAAAATAGCGGAGTCTGAAAAGTACTTCGCTTTTTTAGATATATTCCCATTGCAAAAGGGGCATGTATTGGTCGTGCCTAAATGTGAAGTTGATAAAATATTTGATGTCCCTGATAACTTTTTAAATGAGTTGATGCAATTTAGTAAACCCATTGCAAAGGCAATAGAGCAAAGTTTCCCCTGTAATAGGGTGAGTATGGTAACAGTAGGACTCGAAGTGCCCCATGCACATGTGCATCTTATTCCCATAAATGCCGCAGACGACATCAATTTTGCCAATCCCAAACTCCAGCTGTCCACTGAAGAGTTCAAAGCAATCCAGGAACTAATCGTAAGTAAATTAGAAAAGTAATAGCGAGTTCAAACTAATTTTTTATGATGAACTTCGTACATAGCGTAACCATTAGGTTAGTACACTAGTTGTAGTGCACTAAAAATGATAGGTTTAGTAAAATATACTTGAAGGATTACAGCGTGATGTGCGCGAGAAGAATAAAAAATTAGTTTGAACTAATTACGACTATTTAACACGCGCTCTCCCGGGATTGTTGGCAAGAAAGGCCTCCCATCCATTGGACTTTTTTGCCAGTTTTGCACCCTTGCCTGTTTTGGCCATGGTGGGTAAGATGGGTCCACTCATTTGATACCAATGACAAAGCGCCACGCCTAAAGCATCTGTAGCATCAAAGTATTTTGGTTGCTTTTTGATTGCCAATATTTGTTCAAGCATTTTCCAAACCATATCCTTGTCGGCGTTGCCGTTTCCGGTAATGGACTGCTTTACTTTTTTTGGCGCATATTCAGTAACAGGCAATTGAAAATGCATGGCGGCAGCAATCGCAACCCCCTGAGCGCGACCTAATTTTAGCATACTCTGTACATTCTTTCCAAAAAAAGGAGCTTCTATGGCAAAATCAGTGGGCTGATGCTGTTTAATGAGTTCAATAATTTTAGCGTGGATTAATTGAAGCCTTGCATAAATATCTTTCTCCTTGCTAAGCTTTAACACATCCATTTCAATTAAGCTTGGTTTTGCACCACCTTTCAATATTGCATAGCCTAAAATTAACGTGCCGGGGTCAATGCCTAAAATGATGGGTTGCTTACTCATTGGAATAAAGTTACAGATATCATTTCAAATTACGAACTTTGTCATTATGTTAAAAGGCAACCAGTCATCGATCCTTTCTTATATTCAAAAAAGTGTGGGCCTTTTGTTATTTGCTATTTGTGGAATCGCTATTTACTATCAGGTCATTGCAAATGAAAATTGGGGGCAACTTAAAAAAATATTCTATTCCCAAATTATTTCCATACAATTTTCGGATTGGCTAGTGCTAGTTGCTTTGATGTTGATGAATATATTGGTGGAAGCGATTAAATGGAAAATGGTGGTTAGAGATACTAACCCCATTCATTTGGGTACTTCACTAAAAAGTGTATTTGTTGGTCAGGCATTTGCTTTTTTCACGCCCAATAGAATCGGAGAATACGCGGGTAGGACCTTGTTTCTTTCTGCAGGCAATAAGTTAATGGGCTTAGCGCAAATGGCCTGGACTTCCTACGCACAATTATTGGTTACTATATTTATAGGGGTAGTAGCGCTATTTTTAAATATCACTTTATATCCTGGTATCAATACTGATTGGTTGTTTTGGATAAAATGGGTGAGCCCCTTTATTGGATTAATTGCGGTTGTTTTATATTTCTATAAAAGGCAATGGACCGCAAAACTTTCTTTTTTAAATGTGCTTCAAATTGATCATCTACTAAAAATTAAGCTATTAGGCTGGTCCTTGTGCAAGTATGCCCTGTTTATTGCGCAGTATTTTTATGTAGCCTATTTGTTAAAAATGGAAATAGAATTAATAACCTTATTTCTTTCCTTAGCGATCCTGTTTTTATGTTTAAGCATTGTTCCTACGTTTAGCTTTAGTGAGTTGGTGGTAAGGGGACAGCTATTCATCATAATTTTAACACCATTTTATTCTAATAAAATGAACATTGTTTCCTTATCTTCTATAATTTGGGGGATTAATTTTTTAATACCATCCATTATTGGGACCAGCTTATTACTTGGTTTCCGAATAAAACGATAATTTTACCAATAAATTAAAAGCAGTATGAGTGCATTTATGGTTTATTTACTTTTGCCCTTAATGAGTTTTTTTAGTCCAAAAGAAACGAGTCTTTGTAATCAGGCCAATACCTCCTTTAATGTGGGCGAAAGGATTCGTTATACTATTTATTACAATGTTGTTGGAATTTATGTAAATGCAGGCAATGCGGAATTTATTACGCAGTCAGGTAATTTTAATGGGGCAAGTACCTATACATTTACCGCAAACGGTTCCTCCAATAGCAAGTATGATTGGATATTTAAAGTAAGGGATAAGTACGAAAGTGTGGTGGATACTAAAACTTTATTGCCTTATCAATTTACAAGACAAATTAATGAGGGTAGTTTTCATAAAACAGAGTCCATTCAGTTTAATCAAAAAAACAGAACGGCCACCACTTCAACTACACCAGGTGTTTTCAAAACTGCCGATTGCACCTATGATGTAATTAGTGCCATTTATGCATCTCGAAATATTAATTTCACGAACATCCAAATGAATGATAAAGTATACCTCAACTTTTTTTTGGATAAAGACCTGTATCCTTCCTATTTCAAGTTTCTGGGTAGAGACGTAATTACTACTAAATATGGCAAATTCAAGGTAATCAAAATAGCCCCTTTATTGGTAAAGGGTGCCGTATTCAGTGGTGGAGAAAAAATGGTTGTTTGGGTAACCGATGACGAAAACCACATTCCTGTTAGAATTGAAACACCCATTATTGTTGGAAGCATTAAAGTTGATATGGTGGGATTCGAAAATTTAAGGTATCCCCTTAATGCCTTAGTGTCAAAATAGTTTTTGAAATAGAAGTATTTATTGCATCCATTGGGATAGGCTGAAACTTTCGAGACATCTTACACCCTTGGGCGTTTCTTGTAAGCTACAACATTCGTTGACAGGGTCATGTTCAAAAAATAACGTGTAATTATTTTTAATTGCTTCTTGTAAAAAAACATCTTTTTCATTTAAAGTAACCAAGGGTTGCATGTCATACCCCATTACATAAGGCAATGGTAAATGTCCGACACTGGGAAATAAGTCCGCCATATACACGATGGTTTTTCCTTTGTAATTTATTTTAGGCAATAACATTCCCTCGGTATGTCCATTGACCACGAAACAGCTTACATTTTCGCTAAAATATATTTCTTGTAATTGTGCACTGCTAGCGTATTTGGGCAGGGTAATGGTTTTTAGTTGCCCAGATTCCTGCAAGGGGAGGATATTTTCTTTCAAGAAGGAAGCCTTTTCTCTTTTGTTTGGATGCATGGCTAAATTCCATTGGGACTCACTTACCCAATAGGTCGCATTTGGAAACACAGCGGATAATGTTCCATCCTTGCTTTCAATAGCACCACCTACATGGTCAAAATGCAAATGGGTTAACAACACATCGGTTATTTCGGAAAAATGTATATGACAATTTTGCAAGGCATCTTTAATTGAAACGGTATTGCTGGGTTGGTAATGACTAAAAAACTTTTCATCCTGTTTGCTTCCCATACCCGTATCTACTAGTATTTTACGATTTCCATCAATGATGAGTAAACATCTTAATGCCCAGGTACATAAATTATTTTCGTCTGCTGGATTTAATTTTTGCCATATCGACTTTGGCACCACACCAAACATGGCACCTCCATCTAATTTAAAATTTCCAGTTTCAATACTAAACAGTTGCATGTTTATCTAATTTTGATGTGCGATACAATAAAATAAATCCTACTACAAAGAAAATGCCCAAAGCCAATACTGAATTGCGTTGAGAACCCGTTATTTGGTTGATAAAGCCAAAGCTAAACATGCCAATCACAATGGCGATTTTTTCAGTCACATCAAAAAAACTAAAGTAGCTAGTAGTGTCCTTGGTTACTGGCATTAATTTAGAATAAGTGCTTCGACTTACCGATTGGATGCCCCCCATTACAAAACCAACAATCACTGCCAATGTATAAAATGGAACATTTTCTCCTGCAGGCAAATAGTAGCCCACTATACAGCCCCCAATCCAAATGACAACCGCCACCATTAAAGTATTAAAATTACCCCGCTTGCTGGCCATTTTAGCCATCAAATTGGCACCCGGAATGGCCACAATTTGTATGATAAGTATGGCAATGATTAAATTTTCAGTTTGGATTTTCAATTCACTTTTTCCATATAAAGTAGCTGCCAACATAATTGTTTGTACCCCCATATTGTAAAAGAAAAAAGAGAACAAGAATCTTTTTAAAGTTTGCTGGGTTTTTAATTCTAACCATACTTTATGCAATTCCTTATAACCCTGCGTAATGATATTATTACTATGCGCTCCAACTGCACCTTTACTATCGGGCAATCTTCCAATAGCAAACCAGCCAAAACCAATCCACCAAAGGCCTACCAATAAAAAGGATATTTGAGAAGCTTTGGCTTTGTCAATCCCAAATAATTCAGGTTTTAACACAAATACAAAACAAATTAATTGTAATAAAACAGAGCCAATATAGCCCATCATAAAGCCTTTCGCACTGATACGATCACGGTCATTTGGCGCTGCAATTTCAGGTAAGTAAGAGTTATAAAAAACTAAACTGCTCCAAAATCCAACACAAGCAATGACAACGGAAATAAGACCACCAGTAATATGGTTGCTATCAAAAAAATACAAGGAGGAGCAAGCAAGGGCACCCATGGTGCAAAAGAATTTAAGGAATTGTTTTTTATTACCTCTATAATCTGCAACAGAGGATAAAATAGGGGAAAGGATGGCAACAATTACAAATGCAATGGCTAATACATAGTTATATAAGGAAGTGTTTGATAAATTAAAGGGCAATTTTTCGCCATTGGTTACTGCTTCATAATAAGCAGGGAATATTGTAGAGGTAATTACCAAATTGTATACTGAGTTAGCCCAGTCATACATGGCCCAACCGTTTATTACTTTTTTAGTAGCTGTTTGCATTGTAATTTATTTGTAATCTTAAATATACAAATAAATACAAAACGGCTATATAATCTTAGTAACCAATAAAATGATGATCGTGGTGCCAAGGGCAATACGGTACCAGCCAAACAATGCAAAACCCTTTTTTTGAACAAATCCAATGAAAAACTTAACCGTAAAAAGGGCCACTACAAAGGCAACTATTCCGCCAATAAGCAAAGTGGTTAAATTGGTGCTGTTGAAAATTTCATGATTCCCTTTATATACATCTAATGTGCTTTTTGCGGAAGCGGCCAACATAGTAGGGACAGCCAAAAAAAATGAAAATTCTGCGGCAGTTTTACGGGTAAGTTTTTGGCTCATGCCCCCAATGATGGTAGCAGCACTGCGACTTAAACCTGGAAATAATATTGACAATACTTGAAAACAACCCACAATAAAGGATTGCTTATAGGACAATTCCTGTGGTTCCTCTTGATTATTTGAAAATAATTTATCTATAAATAATAAAATGATACCTCCAACAATCATCACAATTGCCATCACCATTAAATTACCCAATGCAGCATCAATATGTTTTTTTAGTAGGGCTCCAAAAAATAGCGCAGGAGTGACTGCTACCATTAATTTTAAATAAAAACTGCGATTTTTAAAGTCAAAAAACTTTTTATAATACACGACCACTACTGTTGCAATAGCGGCCAATTGAATCACGATTTCAAAAAGCTTTACAAAATCATCTTCCTTGTCAATCCCCAATAAGGGATTGGCAAAACTCATATGAGCCGTACTTGATATAGGCAAAAATTCAGTTAATCCTTCAATGATGGCAATGATAATAGATTGAAAAGTATTCACTGGTGATAGTTTATTTAAGTTAATAAAAAAGCGATGAGGAGATCATCGCTTTAAAGTTATAAATGGGGTAAATTAAGATTTCTTAAAAATAGCATAAATCTCAACAATGAAACCGGCAATGATTAAAATGGGTGCAAGTGTAATACGGTTAAAGCTATACACTTCCTTGGGATCGAATACATTTGGATCTGCACTTTTTCCGCCAGCCATTAACAACATGCCAATTAATATTAAAGCACCTCCAATTAACATCCATAGGTAATTGGACTTATTAAATAAGGCAGATGATTTGTTTTCATTTTGGCTCATATACTTGAATTTTGAAAGTTAAATTTAGTGATAATTATGTTTAGTATAAATCGTCTAGTTTCATTTTTAAATACTTTAACACACTACGATAAGTGCTAAATATGGAAATGCTTACTCCAATGACAATAAGCCCTCCAAACAAGAGTATACTTGATTTTATTCCTTGTAAATTTTTTATTTGAGGAAACTGGGTGCTGGCCCATTCAATTAAACCAAAAAGTAAAAATATTGCTATAAAGGCACTTCCCAGTCCATTGAGTAAAGCCCTTACTAATAAAGGCTTGGATATGAATCCACGAGTCGCACCTACCATTTGCATGGTTTTAATTAAAAAACGATTGCTGAACATCGCCAAACGAATGGTATTGTCAATACTGATAATTACAATAACACAAAGAATAACTGATAATACTATAAAGATTAATCCAATTTTAGTAGCACGTTCATTTAAGTTGGTTACTAAGCTTTTCGGATATTGAATATCTGCAACGTCGTTTTTAAATTGATTTTGAATAATGGAGGTGATTTTGGTAAGGCTATCTGTATTTACATACTTTGCTTTTGCAAAAAAGTCAACACTTTCAGGCAAGGGGTTAATGTCTAAAATTTGGGCCCAGTCTTCATTATTTTCTTTATTCCAAATGGCTTTTGCTTTTTCCTTGCTTACGTATTCAACGTTTTTGGCATAAGGCTTTGAAGCAATAAATTGTTGTATTGAATTCACGGTATTTTTGTCCGCAGTTTTCAAATAAACACTGATCCTGATATCTTCTTTGAAATTATCCCCAATGGTATGGAGATTAATGAACAGCCAGCCCATAATACCCATAATAAACAAAACAATGGCTACCCCAATGATGCTGTATATATAGTTTGGCTTACTACGTTTTAAAGAGCCAGTTCCATTACCTACCATAGCATTAATTTTTATTTGTTCACTTTGCAAATGTACGGTTTTGAACGCTAATGACTTACATTTGCATAGGCTGAATTATGTCAATTTTTGACTCAAAATAGGGCAAAAAGGGAAGGGTTCGCTCAAAACTGAATAATTACAGATTTTTAAGTATAAACGAAGATGGAATATCAATTTAGCAGTATTGAAAAAAAGTGGCAGGAAGCCTGGAAATCCAAGAAGGCTTATCAGGTGAGTAATGATAGTACAAAGCCCAAATGTTATATTTTGGACATGTTCCCTTATCCTAGTGGGGCAGGTTTGCATGTGGGGCATCCGCTTGGTTATATTGCTTCTGATATTTACAGTCGATTTAAACGCCTAAAGGGGTTTAATGTTTTGCACCCGATGGGTTACGACGCCTTTGGTTTACCAGCCGAGCAATATGCCATTGAGCATGGAGTGCACCCATCAAAAAGCACACATGGCAATATTGATAACTTCAGAAAGCAATTGGATAATATAGGTTTTAGTTATGATTGGGATAGAGAAGTAAGGACCTGCGATGCTACTTATTATAAATGGACACAGTGGATCTTTTTACAATTGTTTACTAGTTATTACGATAGAGTAGCGAAAAAAGCATGCCCCATAACCGACTTAATAGTTGCATTCGAGCAAGAAGGCAATATAAATCAGGTTTGCCCTGGTGATGCAAAAATTCAATTTGATGCTGCTGCCTGGAAAGGGTATAGTGAAAAAGAACAACAAACCATATTGATGCATTACCGCTTGGCTTTTTGTGGTTACGGCGAAGTGAATTGGTGTGAAGCATTAGGTACGGTACTTGCGAATGATGAAGTAATCAATGGATTTAGTGAAAGAGGGGGCTATCCAGTAGAAAAGAAAAAACTAAGGCAATGGTATTTGCGTACTACCGAATATGCGGATAGGTTATTGTCTGGTTTGGATACTATTCAGTTTAGTGACGCCATGAAGGAAATGCAGTCCAACTGGATTGGAAAAAGCTATGGCGCCGAAATTGATTTTAAAGTCAACGAACAGGACGCTAGTTTAAGGGTGTACACAACGCGTCCTGATACTGTTTTTGGCGTGGATTTTATGGTGGTAGCACCAGAACATGCAATCATTGAAAGCATTACCCCTGAAACACATAAGGCGGAGGTGGAAGCATACATTACTTATGTAAAAAGCCGAAGTGAGCGAGAGCGTATGGCGGAGAAAAAAATTACAGGTTGTTTTACGGGAGCGTATGTTGTGAACCCGTTTAATCAAAAATTAATTCCTATTTGGATTTCAGAATATGTATTGGCTGGTTATGGTACGGGTGCGATTATGGCCGTGCCATGTGGAGATGATCGTGATTTTAAATTTGCACATCATTTTAATATTCCCATTACCAATATCATTGGGGATGCATTCGATGGCAAGGAAGCCAATCCAACTAAGGAAGCAAAATTATCCAATAGTGAATTTCTAAACGGCGTTATTCAAAAAGAGGCAATCGCTATAGTGAATGATAAGATGGAGGAAATGGGTATTGGTAAGCGAAAAGTAAATTATAGAATGCGCGATGCAGCCTTTAGCAGACAACGTTATTGGGGAGAACCATTCCCTATTAAATGGGTGGATGGAATTGCCTATCCAATAGCTGAAACTGAACTGCCTTTATTGTTGCCTGAGGTAGATCATTATGGACCAGGTCCTGAAGGCGAAGGCCCCTTGGCGAATATTGAATCTTGGAAAGCAGAAAATTACGAGACCAATACCATGCCTGGTTTTGCGGGAAGTAGTTGGTATTTTTTACGTTATATGGATCCTAGTAATACCACTGAATTTTGCAGTCGTAAAGCAAGTGATTATTGGGGACAGGTGGACTTATATATTGGAGGAACCGAACATGCAGTGGGGCATTTATTATATAGCCGTATGTGGACGAAAGTATTATACGACTTAGGCCATATTGGATTTGAGGAACCGTTCAAGAAATTATTAAATCAGGGAATGATTCAAGGAAGCTCTCGTTTTGTATATCGCAAGAGAGGTACCACAACTTTTATTTCTGCCGGATTAATTGGAGCGTATGAAGTAGATCAATTGCATGTAGATGTGAATATGGTAGATGGGGTAACATTAGACACGGCAGCTTTTACAAAATGGAAACCGGATTACGCAAAGGCAGACTTTATTTTAGAAGACGGGAAGTATATCTGTGGTGTAGAAGTGGAGAAAATGTCTAAGTCAAAATTCAATACGGTGAATCCCGACGACTTAGTGCAAAAATATGGTGCAGATACATTTAGAATGTATGAAATGTTTTTAGGCCCTGTGGAACAAAGTAAACCATGGGATACCAAAGGGATTGAAGGCGTCCACCGATTTATTAAAAAGTTTTGGAGATTGTGTTTTGATGAAATGAAAGGAAAAGTATGGGTGGACGAAACACCTACTGCAAAAGAGTTAAAAATCTTACACAAGACCATTAAAAAAATTGAGGAAGACACAGAGCGTTATAGTTTCAACACGGCGATTAGTACATTCATGATTTGTATTAATGAATTGTATGATGCAGGTTGTCATAAAAAAGCAATATTAGAGCAGGTGCTTATTTTGATCACGCCTTATGCCCCGCATTTTGCAGAAGAATTATGGAATGCCTTAGGGAATACCGGCTTTATTGTGGATGCGGCTTATCCCGTATTTGATCCACAACATGTATTGGAAACTGCAAAAGAATATCCGGTGAGCATTAACGGTAAGGTAAGAGCCAATATTTCAATTGCCTTAGATGCAACTGAGGAACAAGTGCGAGCAATAGCACTGGCAAATGAGGCTATCCAAAAATGGGTAGAGGACAAGCCGGTAAAGAAACTCATATTTGTTAAAGGAAAAATGATCAATATTGTGATCTAATTAAAAAAGTATTCATAAATATATTAACTCAACATTTTAATTCTCAATCAAGTTATATGAAAAAATCAATTGTATTATTTTTAAGTTTTTGCATCACTACATTTTCGGTAGTGGCTCAAATGCCAGGTGCTAGTCTTCCTCGTTTTGTGCGTTGGGTTGACAATAACCAATTCGTCGTAAATGCGAAATTAAATGGCGAAAAAACTTCGAAGGATTATGCTTATAATGTTGTTACTAAGCAATATACAGCAGCGCCAGCCCTAGCGGCCAGTGTTGACAAAACGGTAACAGTTAAAAATGCCAATATTTATTTAAAAGAAAATAGCGCTGAAACGCAGTTGACATTTGATGCGGCAGAGGAAAAGAATCCAACCCTTTCTCCCGATGGGAAGTACGTGGGTTATACGAAGAACAATAATTTATACACAGTTAGTATCGCAGATAAAAAAGAAACGGCTATTACCAATGAAAGCACCAAGGGTATTTTAAATGGTTATGCCAGTTGGGTTTATTTTGAAGAAATTTTTGGACGTCCAACGCAGTATCGTGCATTTTGGTGGAGTCCAGACAGTAAGTTTATTTCCTTTATGCGTTTTGATGAGCGCAATGTGCCGATGTTCCCTATTTACAATAGTGAGGGGAAACATGGCTTTGTGGAAGAAACCAGGTATCCTAAAGTAGGAGACCCTAATCCAACGGTGAAAATTGGATGGACGTCTCCAACGGGCGGTAACATTACTTGGGCAGATTTTAACGATCAAGATGATCAATATTTTGGATGGCCTATTTGGAATCCAAACAACAATAGCATGTGGCTTTCTTGGATGGACCGCGGTCAAAATAATTTAAAAATTTACGAATTAGACATGGCTTCAGGCGCCAAGAAAGAAGTGTACAAAGAATATCAAAAAACATGGATTGATTTAGAAGACCGTGTGAGCGGCAAAATTAATTTCTTGCCAAATAACAAAGGGTATATAGCCCAATCGGATGCTTCAGGTTGGAATCAATTGTATATGTATGATATGAATGGCCAATTGATTAATGCCATCACCAATGGGAAGTATACCGTAACCGGCATTAAATTAATTGACGATAAAACCAAAACTATTTATTTCACAGCGCGTGGAAATGAGAATTCTGCGCGCATTGATTTCTACAGCATTGATTTTGAGGGTAAAAATTTTAAAAGATTATCTACTGGCGATTTTAATTACAGTCAAATTAACTTAGCGCCCAATGCAAAACATTTTGTGGGGGTATATAGTAATGTAAAAACACCAACAGCAATTGCTGTATTTAGAATCACTAAAAAAGGTACATTAAATAAGTTGACTTTAGGATCAGCAGTGGACAGCAGTTTTAAAGCAGATGCATTTGCAAAAACAGAGTTGATTCGTATTAAAAGTGCCGATGGTTTATATGAATTACCAGCCTTAGTGACTTGGCCTAAAAATAGGGACCCAAATAAAAAGTATCCATTATTAGTAAGTATATATGGTGGCCCTAATGCGGGTACCGTGATGGATACCTGGAGTAACCCTGCAAGTAAAGAAACTTGGGCGAAGGAAGGGTTGATTCAAGTCGCGTTTGACCATCGAGCAAGTGGCCATTTTGGAAAAGAAGGGGTCAACTATATGTATCGTAATTTAGGTTATTGGGAAATGCAGGATTATATGACCATGGCCAAGTGGTTTATTGCCAATGGCAAGGCCGATCCTAAAAAAATTGCGATGGCTGGATTTAGTTATGGTGGTTATATGAGTGCTTATGCATTAACTTACGGTGCTGAAGTATTCACCCACGCAATGGCAGGAGGAAGTGTAACAGCATGGGAATTATATGACTCTCATTACACCGAAAGATTTATGGATACGCAAAAGGAAAATCCAGAAGGCTATCAATCAAGTAATGTGATGACGCATGTTAAAAACTATAAAGGCGTATTGCAATTAGTGCATGGTACGATGGATGACAATGTACATATGCAAAATTCAATACAATTATTAAGCGCATTACAAGAAAATGGAAAAGATGTTGAGTTTATGTTGTATCCAGGTGGAAGACATGGCTGGGGTGGTGCCAAAGGAAAACATTTTAACGATTTAAAGAGTAAATTCATTTTTAAATATTTATTGGAAAAACCATATACTGCTGCTAAATAACGGCAGAAAACAATTTAATAAGTAACCATTCATGTCCAATTCTAACTTAGATACTAGCCAATTAAATTTAAATCCACAGGATCGTGAATTTGAGAATAGTATTCGCCCCACCGAAATGGATGCATTCGCTGGTCAACCTCAGTTGATTGAGAATATTAGCATTTTCATTAAGGCAGCGAAACTAAGAGGAGAGGCATTGGATCATATTTTGTTTCATGGCCCGCCTGGTTTGGGGAAGACCACTTTGAGTAGAATTGTAGCCAATGAAATGGGGGTGCAAATAAAGGAGACCTCTGGACCTGTGATTGAAAAGCCCAGTGACCTTGCTGGTTTGTTAACGAGCTTAGAGCCCAACGATGTTTTATTTATTGATGAGATTCATCGACTAAGTACGGTGGTGGAAGAGTATTTATATGCAGCCATGGAGGATTATAAAATTGATATTATGATTGATAGCGGGGCCAATGCTAGAAGTATACAAATCAATTTAAATCCATTTACCTTGGTGGGTGCAACCACAAGAAGTGGGTTGCTAACGGCACCTTTGTTGTCTCGTTTTGGTATTAAGTCAAGACTAGAATATTACCCAGCGACGGTGATTGAAAAAATAATTGTAAGAAGTGCAGGTATTTTAAATGTAAATATCAATTCGGAAGCTGCAGGTGAAATTTCAAGACGTAGTCGTGGAACACCCCGTATTGCAAATGGTTTATTAAGAAGAGTGCGTGATTTTGCGCAGGTATTGAATGATGGCATTGTAGATATTGGCATTACGAAGCATGCCTTAAAAGCGCTAAATGTAGACAATCATGGTCTGGATGAAATGGACAATCGGATTTTACTAGCCATTATAGAAAAGTTTAAAGGGGGTCCAGTTGGCATTTCTACCATTGCAACTGCAGTGGGTGAGGAGTCAGGTACGATTGAGGAAGTATATGAGCCTTTTTTAATTCAGGAAGGATTTTTACAGAGAACCCCTCGTGGACGAGAAGTAACCTACAAAGCCTATGAGCACTTAGGAAAGCATCGTGGAGGGCATACTGAAAATCCTGATTTATTTCGTTAATTGAAATTGAGCTCCTGAAGCGGGAGTTAGTAATAAAAAAAAGCGCATCGAAAATGATGCGCTTTTTTTATAGATTTATTTTAGTGTTCTACCAATCTAAAACCATTGCCATGGATATTTACAATTTCCAATTGAGGATCTTCTTTTAAAAATTTCCTCAACTTTGCAATATAAACGTCCATGCTACGACCATTAAAATAGGTATCACTGCCCCAAATTTTCTTTAATGCTTTTTCTCTAGTCAATAAATCATTTTTGTGTTCTGCCAACATTTTCAATAATTCATTTTCCTTAGGGGATAAAACCTGAATACTTTCGCCGTGCTTTAACTCGCGTAATTTTGGATTAAAGTGGTACTTGCCTAATTCGTATTCTAGATTGTCACTTATTTTATGATCTTCTTCATTACGTTTGATAATTGCTTTAATTTTTAGCATCAATACTTCACTGTCAAATGGCTTAGTGATATAATCATCGGCGCCTAGTTTATAGCCATGAATAATATCTTCTTTTAAAGTTTTTGCACTTAAAAAGAACAAAGGTACATCTGGGTCGATGTCTCTAATTTCTTCAGCTAATGTAAATCCATCCACATGGGGCATCATTACATCAATTAAACAAAGATCAAATTTTTCTCTTTGGAATGCAGCCAATCCTAAACGACCGTCACGTTCTAAAGTAACTTCGTATTCGTCAAGCTCTAAATAATTTTTTAATACTAATCCTAAATTGCTGTCATCTTCACATAACAACAGTTTAAATTTTTTCTTGTCTTCCATATTGATTGCATTTTTGTAAAGAAACGATATTTGTTTTTCCAAAGGATAAAATAAGTTTCCAATGTTTTGTTAAAAATAACTAATTGTGCGTATTTGTACAAATGTCACATATTCCACAAGCTTTTGCTCCTTTTTCACCAAAATAACTGGCTAAAAAGATACTTCTGCAAACCAATGGTTTAGCCTGTAAATAGCCTATAAACTGTTTGATTCTTTCAATAAATGCCTTTTTCATGAGCTGATAATGGTCAAAATCTATTTTCATAAATGAGGCTGCAGTTCTGTTCCATAAAAATTGAACCACCGGTTGATTTTGCTTTTGTTCAAAACTGATTAATCCAACCAATGCCAAAAATTGTAATTGTTGTACCACAAATGGAGGATCCCTTTGCAATAACTCGGCAAGCAAACGTTCGTTGATAAAATGCGGGCTATCCAAAATGCCCCCATAAGTTCTAAGCAAGGTGTGTAATACTGCACCCGCGGCTTCATTTTCGTTTTGGAAATTTTCAATACTGTATCGATCCCCAAGTACTTGCACCATGGAGGGCGTAAATGCAGACTCGGAGAAACGAATATGACCTTCTTGTTGTATCCAGCTTAAGGCATTGCGTGCAATAATTTTATCGCGTTTAAATATCGTACAAAAGTTTTCGAAGTCAAATACAAATTGTTGTTTTTCGCCCATGCCAACGGGCAATTGAACATAATCTGCTAAGTCTTGGTATATTTTTTTTATTACTTCAATAGAGGGGTATTTTTTTTCTTGAAGCTCTATCCAGTAATCCCAATCATTTTGTTGGTATAGCAAAATGGCTGCAGATGCTTGTCCATCTCGTCCTGCTCGTCCTGCTTCTTGATAATATTGCTCAATACTTCCAGGAATATCATAATGTACTACAATGCGTACATTGCCTTTATTAATACCCATGCCAAAGGCGCTTGTACTAACCACAATTGGCGTTATGTCTTGCATCCAATTTTCCTGCACTTTTTTTCTTTCTTCCAGGGACATGCCCGCATGATAAGCACCTACTTTGTATCCATAGTTATGCAACAATTGAGCTAATTGCGTAACATTGTTTCTTGTATTGCAATAAATGATGGCGGCTCCATTTAATTTATTTAAGAGATTTCTTAAGGTATGAATTTTAACAGGTACTTTTTGAATAAGGTATTGAAGGTTGGGCCTTAAAAAATGATCTGTAATAATAGTTGCATTGGCAAAATTCAATTGTATAGTAATGTCTTCTTGCACTTTTGGAATGGCCGATGCAGTAATTGCTAAAATGGGTACTTTAGGAAATAATTGTTTTAACACATTTAACTTTCGGTAGGGAGGTCTAAAATCATAGCCCCATTGGGAAATACAATGCGCTTCATCTATAGCAAATAAGGTCACTTTTATTTTACTTAACGCTTCTTGAAAATTTTTCTGCGCTAATTTTTCTGGAGAACAATAAATGAATTTATATTTTCCATTTATTGCTGCGGTCAATACTTCGGCTTGTGCCCCCTCACTTAAATTGCCTCCTAAGGCGATGGCGGGAATATTTTTAGATTGTAAATCCTTTACCTGATCCTGCATGAGTGCAATCAGGGGGCTTATCACAATACAAATACCATTTTTATGAATGGTGGGTACTTGAAAGCAAATTGATTTTCCTGCTCCTGTGGGCAATAAAGCAAGGGTGTCTTTGTTTTCCAGCACAGCCTCAATCACAGCGAGTTGCTGCGGCCTGAAGCTATCATAGCCCCAATAGTTTTTTAATATGGTGTTTACATCCTTCGACAATGAATTACACTAATTTCTTTTTAAACAATCGAAGGGAGTTCAGTGCCAATACTACATCACTTAATCCCATAATTAATGCACCATAAGTGGGCCCCCATGTGCCTAAAAAACCCAATGCAGCAATAGGGATTGCGACAATATTGTAGGAAAAAGCCCAGGCTAGATTTTCTTTTATGGTTTCATAAGTGCGTCGTCCTAAACCCAATGACATTGGTAAGTTTTTTAATCCCTGGTTCATTAAAATGACTTGCGCACTTTGGATAGCAATATGGGAAGCATTGCTTAATGAAATACCCACCGTTGCTTTGGCTAATGCAGGCGCGTCATTGATTCCATCACCTACCATGGCAGTGGGTGCAATTTTAGTAAGTGCATCTAATTTTTCTAATTTATCTGTTGGACTTTGCTCGCTTATGATTTCTTGAATACCCAAAGCTTTTCCAACTGCCTCGCATTTTTCTTTTCGGTCACCACTTACTAAGATGGTATGAATTCCTTGTTGATGTAAGGTTTGAATCACTTCCTTTGCCTCAGGTCTTATTTGATCGGTGACATCCACCCATCCAAGGAGTATTCCGTTTTTTTGGATGTAAACATTATGTCCATCTTGGGCGTTTGGATTGGTTAATGTTTTAAATGAACCTGACCAATATTCGTTTCCTTCTTTATCCTTGGCTTGAATACCCATGCCTTTCACTTCTTCTATCTTCGCCCAATTGATGGCATTAGTTGATTTCCAACTAGTACTAATACATTTTGCAATTGGATGATTGGAATATCTTTCTAATGAATAAACAAGGGATTTAAAATCCGCTTCGTTTAAATTGGTATTGGCATCTACAATTTTAAAGCTTGCAATTTCAAAGTGGCCAGTAGTCAATGTACCCGTTTTGTCAAATACCACTTGCTTGATATCCTTGAATGTTTCTAGGCTCTTTGCATTTTTAAATACGATTCCATTGCGAGCACCGCGACCTAATCCCACTGCAATGGCTGCAGGGGTTGCTAAACCCATTGCGCAAGGACAGGAAATCACTAAAACAGCAATGGCCCTTAACATGCTTTCACCAAAACCAATGGGGTCCCCACTTGCATTGTGCGCAAAAAAATAATTGCCCAATAGGGTAACCATTGCAATACTAATGACCAATGGAACAAAGATGGCTGAAATTTTATCGGCCAATATTTGTACGGGTGGTTTTTCACCCTGTGCCGCTTTTACCATTTTTAAAATATTCGCAAGTACCGTGTCATTGCCTACCGCAGTAATGTATGCTTTTAAAGTGCCGTTTTCAATGGTGCTCCCGCCTAATAAAATATCATTCATTTTTCTAAACACGGGAACACTTTCACCCGTTACGATGGACTCATTTACATTGGCTTCTCCCCAAAGCACTTTACAATCCATGGGAATGGTTTCACCTGAATTAATTAAAACTAGGTCGCCCACTTTTAAAGTATCACTTTCAACAGTAAATAATATTTCTTTATGGTTTTCGTCAAACACAATCATATTGGCCATTACTTTTTGCGCCTTTACCAAATCCTTCAATGCACGTTGTGTGGATTCAATGGAGTAGTCTTCCAAAAAATTTCCAAAAAAAACTAAAGTAAAAATGGTGGCGGTTGTTTCATAGTATGCAAACTCCATGCCTTTGCCAATAATGGTTCCATACAAACTGTAACCGAAGGAAGCTAAAGTACCTATGCTCACCAATACATTCATATTGGGTATGCCATTGAGCATACTGTTCCAAGCGCTTTTTCCAAAATAGCCCATGCCTACGATAAAAACAGGAAGGGTAATGGCCAATTGAACAAAGGGGTTCATGAATACATGCATGCCAGGAATTTGATGCACACCTGGGATCATATGGGCTACCAATGGAATGGTAAAAATCAAACAAAATAGGGCTCGCTCCTTATTATTGTCAAGCCACTTTTTTTTAGGGGCGGCTTCTTCCTGGCCGCGTACTTTATACCCTAAATTGGCAATTCCTTTAATAAGTGTTTCTTTTTTTATTTCAGCAGGCAAATCAAACTGCACTTCCCCTTCCATAAAACTTACTTTTGGTTCACTTACTCCTTTATTTTCCAAATATTTATGAATGGAAAGAGCGCAGTTGGTGCAACTCATTCCGTCTACTTTTAATTGTACATGTTCCATAACGCTTCATTTCAAATTCCCTATGTAAAAGATTTTACATTGTAAAGGTACAACCCTTTTGATATTTCTATTTTTTGGCTTTATGATTGATGCTGTATCTTTGTGTAATGGATATGATTTACACTTTAGACCAATTGGAGGGGGTGGCGGCTACCCTAATTAAACAGTATGGCCATAAACCCGTTTGGGCTTTTTTTGCCCCCATGGGTGCAGGAAAAACCACCTTAATTGGGCAAATTTGTAAACAATTGGGTGTACAGGATGCGGTGGCCAGTCCCACTTTTTCCATAATGAATGAATATGAGGCAAATGGGCAGCTTATTTATCATATGGATTGGTACCGATTGGCGGACGAAGCGGAAGCGCGCAGAACTGGGGTGGAAGCTGCGATAGATGAAGCCGATTTATCCTTTATTGAATGGCCCGAAAAAGCGCCAGCATTATTGCCGGACCATGTATTAAAAATTGAAATTGAAATATTAGATCCCGAACATAGAAGGATTTTTATACCTTCATAAAAACTTGCCCGTATGAGTAGCTTTAAGCCCCATATTTCCAGCTCCTTTTCCTATGAAACACAGGAAGAAGTGTTGGATATACCACATAGGTCAAAGTCCTTATTAATTGGTATCCCAAAGGAAATTGCCTTCCAGGAAAATAGAATTGGTTTAATTCCGGATGCAGTAGGAGTATTGGTGGCCAATGGCCATGAGGTAATGGTAGAGTCAGGCGCAGGAGCAGGAAGTAGGTATTCGGACCATGATTATGCCGAAGCAGGCGCCCGCATAGTTTTTGAAAAAGAAGAAGTGTACAAATGCCCCGTATTGGTAAAAACGGCGCCCCCTGTAGAAGCGGACTTGCCTTATTTACAAATGCATCAAATTATTATTTCCCCTTTGCATTTGTCCGCATTGAAAAAAGAATTAGTGGAGCAATTAATGGCCAAGAAAATAACAGCGCTTGCCATTGAAAATATCAAAGATGAAAATCAAAACTACCCAATTTTAAGAAGTATGGGTGAAATAACGGGGAGTGCGGTGATGTTAATCGCCGGACAGTATTTAAGTAATTTTAACCAAGGAAAAGGAGTCTTGTTAGGCGGCATTAGTGGGGTGCCTCCAACCAAGGTGGTCATCATTGGGGCTGACATTATTGGAGAGTTTGCCACCAGAAACGCATTGGCATTGGGAGCCAGTGTTAAAGTGTTTGACAACAATGTTTCGCGCTTACAAAGACTTCAAAATAATTTAGGACAAAGAGTTTGGACCAGTGTGTTAGAACCAAAAATTTTAGCGAAGCAATTGAAAACCTGCGAAGTTGCAGTGGGTGCTTTACGCAATGAAATGGGGAGAGCACCTATTGTGGTAACAGAGGAGATGGTCGCTGCAATGAGACCTGGTAGTATTATCATTGATGTTGCTATTGACCGAGGAGGTTGTTTTGAAACCAGCGAATTGACCAATCATGAGCATCCAATAATCACGAAACATAATGTAATTCATTACGGAGTACCTAATATTCCAAGTGGTTTTGCGCGTACTGCCAGTCAGGCCATTAGCAATGTATTAATGCCTTTGTTAATTCAGGTAGGTGACCAAGGTGGAGTAGAAGCAATTATTTGGCAACAAGTGCATTTAAGGGAAGGCATTTATCTATATAAAGGAGCACTTACTGATTTTTACATCAGTGAAAAATTTCAATTAAAATTTACGGATTTAAATTTATTAATTGCGAGCAGGAGTTAATGTTTAAAATCATGCAAATTAATTTGCTTCCTGCAATATTGATATTCCTGCGGATCGTTGCTCCCTACAATAATTAATTTATCCATTGCATATCGTTGAATTAAGGAATGATAAAGCGAATAACCTTCCTTATCTAAATTACTACAGGGTTCGTCTAAAAGTAGGATTGGGGTTTCTGAAAAAATGGCCAATGCCAATTTTAACCTTTGTTTCATTCCACTGCTATAATACCTGATTTGTTTATCGGTAGCGTCTTTTAAACCAATCATCTCAATCATTTCAGTTATGGTAAGATCCTTCCTAAGGGGCTTAAATTTTTCGTGAAATTCAAATTGTTCTTTGGTCGTAAATTCCTCCACGACTTCAAGGTAAGGAGCAGCGATACTTATTTGTTGAAAAATGGTATTAGAATCAAATTCCCCCCAATCAATATTGCCTTTTGATAAAGTAGCATAACCTGAAATGGTTTGCAATAAAGTACTTTTGCCAGAACCATTATTGCCAATTAAGGCATAATGTTCACCCGTTTTAAAAGTGTAATTCAGGTTTCTGAAAATCCAATCCTTATTGAATCTTTTTCCTGCATCCTTTAGGGTTATTTGTACCATAATTAATCTTCTTCTACTACCCCTTTTCCAAAACGCTTGATAATACCACGTCCACTTTCTCTGATAAAAGTGACTATTTCATCACGTTCATCTGTTGCAGGCAATTCTTCCTCAATAAATTCAAGGGCCTGTGTGGTATTCATTCCTTTATTAAAAATAATACGGTAGATATCTAAAATATGATTTATTTTCTCCAAATCAAATCCTCTTCTTTTTAATCCAACACTGTTTACACCGCCATAGCTTAAAGGGTTTCGAACTGCCTTAATATAAGGAGGCACATCCTTGCTCACTAAGCTACCTCCAGCGATATAAGCATGTTGTCCAATATTTACAAATTGATGTACCGCACTCACCCCTGCAATCCAGGAGTAGTCACCTAAGGTTACGTGCCCTGCAATTTGTACACTATTACTAAGGATACAATTGTTTCCAATAATACAGTCATGCGCAATATGACTATAGGCCATGATTAAACAGTTGTTACCCACTTTGGTGATCCATCGGTCCGAAGTACCCCGGTTAATAGTAACAAATTCTCTGATGGTGGTTCCATCTCCAATTTCAACAGAAGTTTTTTCACCATTGAATTTTAAATCCTGTGGATCGGCGCCAATCACCGCTCCAGGAAATATTCTACAATTTTTCCCAATCTTAGTGCCATTCATAACAGTTACATTACTTCCGATCCAAGTGCCTTCGCCAATGACTACTTCCCCGTGTATTACGGTGAAAGGGTCTATTTTCACATTGGGTGCAATTTTTGCATTTGGATCGATATAGGTAAATGGATGAGTCATATTTTTTTATTTTTTTTATTCTGCTCGTTTTACAACCTGCGCAACAAGGTCGGCTTCGGTAGCCACTTTGCCGCCTACGTAAACAGTGCCGCGCATTTCACAAATGCCACGACGTATTGGAGCAGTCAATTCCATTTTCAACAGCATGGTATCACCAGGTTTAACCATGGCTTTGAATTTACAATTGTCTATTTTTAAGAAATAAGTATCGTAACTACCTTCAGGCATGGCATTGATACAAAGTATACCCCCTGTTTGAGCCAATGCTTCAATCTGCAATACCCCTGGCATTACTGGATTTCCTGGGAAATGCCCCGGGAAAAACCATTCATTGAATGTTACATTTTTAACACCCACAATCACCGTATCTGTTAACTCAATAATTTTGTCAACAAATAAGAATGGATAACGGTGGGGTAATATTTTTTCAATCTGTTCTAAATTAAAAACAGGGGTTAACGCAGGGTCATATACAGGCACGTCTTTAACGTGCTTATTTTTTTTAATGTATTGCTTAATTTTTTTAGCAAATTCTACATTACTACTATGTCCAGGACGATTGGCGATGATTCTTGCTTTAATGGGATATCCAATCAAGGCAAGGTCACCAATCACATCCAATAATTTATGTCTTGCAGGTTCGTTCGGGAATCTTAATTCTAAATTGTTTAAATAGCCTTCACTTTTAACTTCAATTTTTTCACGTTTAAACACTTTTGCAAGTCGTCCCATTTCCTCATCGGTCACAGGCTTATCCACCACGACAATTGCATTATTAATATCTCCTCCTTTGATAAGGTCATGTTCCAATAATGCTTCTAGTTCATGTAAAAAACAAAAAGTACGACAAGGGGCAATTTCTGCTTTAAAATCCTTGATGGTTTTCAAAGCAGCATGCTGTGTTCCTAATACAGGACTATTAAAATCAATTAGGGTAGTTATTTGATAATCAAGTGCAGGCAAGGCAACCATTTCCACTCTTTTGCCTTCATCGTAATGAAAAATATTTTCATCAATACTATACCATGCTTTTGCAGCTTCTTGTTCAAATACGCCAATCCCTTCAATAAGTTCAATAAAGGGAGTAGAGCTTCCATCCATAATTGGTATTTCTGGACCATTCACTTCAATCAATACATTGTCAACCCCCATGCCTACCAATGCAGCTAAAATATGCTCCACTGTACTTACTTTGACATCACCCACTTGAAGGGTTGTTCCACGGCTCGTGTCAGTTACCAAGTCACAATCTGCTTTGATAATTGGTTTATTGGGTAAGTCCACCCTTTGAAATTGAATACCAAAACCAGGATTTGCCGGATTCAATGTCATGTCCACCAATACACCCGTATGCAATCCAGTACCACTAATGCTAATGGTGGCAGAAAGGGTATGCTGCTTGTCGGGATTAAAATGCTCATCCATACACGATAAAAGTTTAACTCGCTACTTAAAGCGATGATTTCCACAAAATTAGGTTAATTAGCCTTTTTGAGACCCTTGTGCGAGCAATATTTCCAATTCTTTCACCCTTTTTTCAAGGTTTGGAAGGTTTTTCATGTGTACTTGGGCCCTTAATGAGGCATTGTGGTCCCCAGCGGGGTTGCCAGTAAGGGTTAAATTCGGCTCTTTGAAACTTTTTGTAATTCCGCTTTTTGCGGCAATTTTTATTCCATCAGCTACGCTTAAATGGCCTGCAATGCCTACTTGACCTCCAATCATCACATTTTTACCAATTTTGGTACTGCCACTTACCCCAGTTTGCGCAGCAATGACTGTATTTTCTCCCACCTCAACATTGTGTGCGATTTGAATAAGGTTGTCTAGTTTAACTCCTTTTTTGATGATGGTGGAACCAATCGTTGCTCGATCGATGGTGGTATTTGCGCCCACCTCCACATGATCCTCAATAATGACATTGCCCAATTGAGGCACTTTTTGAAAACCTCCATCAGCGGTCGGGGCAAAACCAAATCCATCGCTACCAATAATGGCGCCGGAATGAATCGTAATATGATTCCCTAAAATACAGTCAGCATAAATCACCACGCCTGGGTGTAAAATAACATCATTGCCAATCGTAACATTATCACCAATGACTACATTGGCAAATATTTTAACATTGGTCCCGATTGTAACATGGTCTCCAATATGTGCAAATGCTGCAATATAATGACCTTCTCCTAATGTGGCAGTTTTTGAAATATGGGAAGGTGTTTGAATTCCGGTTAACTGCTGTGATTTTAATGCTTGGTATTTGGTAAGCAAAGTGGCAAATGCAGCATACGCATCTGGCACCCTAATTAAGGTGGCAGCAATGGGACTTTTTAATACTAAACTTTCATTAACAATGAGGATGCTTGCTTGCGTGGTATACAAGAACTCCTCGTATTTAGGGTTGGCTAAAAAAGAAATTTGCCCAGATATCGCTTCTTCAATTTTACCAAATTGAGAAACGGTAACAGTTGCATCACCTTCTACTTTTCCTTGAATCATCATAGCAACTTGTTGGGCACTAAATTGTAGCATTCGTTAATGTTTGAATGAGGTTATTCGTTAAGTAAGCAAATGTAAAATTTTTTCACCGGGGCAGAAAGACTTTCAACGATTAATGCGTTCTGAATGGCTGAAATGTTAACAATTTCACCTGTTTTTAGCAAAATTTTAATGGTTTCATTGTCATTTTTATATAAGGTATTGGACACGGTGCCTTTAAAACATAAAAATGACAGATCCTCCTTTGTAAATGAATGCTTGGAACTTATGGTAGATAATGCTTTTTCCCACTGAGCATCCGTGATGGGTTCGGCTTGAATTTGACATTTAAAACACCTTCTGTTCAACAATCCTTTGCACAAGATAGATAAGATAGGATCCGCATTGTGCTGCCATTGTTTAATAGCATGTAAAATATCGGTATCGTCTAAATTGCAGTAGGCGCTTAAATCAAGGTCCTTAATTTCCATGGAAGGGTTGGATAAAAAGTAATCGAGTAATGCATTAGTTTTTACCGAAGTATTATTTTGTTGAAATAGGTATTGAGCACGTTCAATTATTTTTACCAACATTTTTTCACTGGCAACAACTGTTTTATGTCGATATACCTGCCAATACATTAACTGTCTTGAAAGTAAAAATTTTTCAACGCTATTGATCCCCTTTTCTTCCACCACTAATTCATTGTCACAAACGGTAAGCATTTTTAAAATGCGTTCATATCCCACCACACCTTCACTTACGCCAGTAAAGAAGCTATCTCTTGAAAGGTAGTCTAAGCGATCAACATCGAGTTGGCCACTGATTAATTGGTATAAAAATTTCTTTGGATATTGATTGGTAAATATTTTGATCGCTAAACTTAATTGACCTTTTAAATTGGGGTTGTCGTCCTCATTTAATGCATGCATAATAACCAAGGAAAGGTCTTCGTGACTAATTCCTTTAAGAAGTACTTTTTCTAAAGCATGAGAATAAGGGCCATGTCCAATATCATGCAATAGAATAGCTGCTTTTGCGGCTAGCGCTTCTTCGGGTGTAATGTCCACGCCTTTGTCTCTAAGTTCATTTATCGCCATATTCATTAAATGATAGGCACCCAATGAATGATGTAGTCTTGTATGCACTGCACCTGGATAGACTAATTGCGCTAAGGCCATTTGCTGAATCCTTCTTAATCGTTGATAAAAAGGATGACTGATAATATCAAAAATGAGCGAATCATTAATGGTGATAAAACCATGAACCGGGTCGTTAATAATTTTTCGATGTGTAAAAGCCATATAAAATAAGTGTTGGTAAAGGTACGTAATGTGAATAACTACTCCGCCTAAAATCCCCACTTAGTTTGTTAAAAAACTATATTTGTATGTCCACTTACTACCCTATAAATCAATGCATAATTATGAAATTGACTCAAACTACATTAAATAAGTTAGAAGATATTTTAGGTGAGTCTGAATTCGTTGTAAGATACGAAAGAGGTAATTTTCAGAGTGGTTGGTGCTTATTAGAATCCAAAAGGATTGTGGTGTTGAATAAATTCTTGAATTTAGAAGCTAGGATCAATACTTTATTAGAGTTAATTCCTCAGTTAGATATTCAATTTGACAAACTTACCCATGATTCTCAAAAGCTTTTTGAAGAGGTTCAAAAGCTTTCTTTGTCCGAAGCGTCCTAGTTGTATTTTTAAACAAAGTATTTTGTTACATATCACTATTTTAGGTTCTGGTACGAGCACAGGCGTTCCTTTAATTGGGTGCGATTGTGCCGTATGTACTTCTAAGGATCCTAGAGATAGTCGATTACGCACCAGTATCAAAATTGAATCTGAAAATACATGCATTGTTATTGATACTACCCCTGATTTCAGGTATCAAATGCTTAGGACGCAAACTACCCATTTAGACGCAGTCGTTTTTACACACCCACATAGAGATCATTATGCAGGGTTGGATGATATCAGACCATTTAATTTTCATTCGAATAAGTCCATGCAGATTTATGCAAATGAACTTACCCAAGTGGCCATCAAAAGAGATTTTTATTATGCATTTGAAAAATACAAGGATGCAGGTTTGCCCGAATTGCTGCTTCATACCATTGATAAGGAACCCTTTGTTATTCGTGATTTAACTTTGACACCCATTCAAGTGATGCATCGAGAAATGTCTGTATTGGGTTTTAGAATTGGAGACTTTAGTTATGTGACGGATTTGAATTATATCAGTGAAGCTGAAAAAGAAAAAATCAAAGGTTCCAAAGTGCTAATTTTAAGCGCACTTCGTCCACAACCACATCCCACTCATTTAACCTTAAACGAGGCAATTGCTTTAGCAACAGAGCTTGGGGTGCCTGAAGTATATTTTACGCATTTTAGCCATCAAATTGGTCTCCACGCATTGGTTGAGCCACAACTGCCTCCATTTATCAAAATGGCCTATGACGGCCTGCGGTTTTCAATACATTAATTAGGTATTAATACGCAATTGAATCAGTGCAAAAAGTTTTAGTATCGCACTAAAATGATACAATCGAATTGGCGGGATTACTTTTCATTTTCTAAAAAAGAAATCAAGGGCATCATTGTATTGGGTTTTATTTTATTGGGATCTATTTTATTAAGTCATCTCTTTTCCACTAAATCAATTAGTACACTTGTTGCTAAACAGGACAGAAACATTCGCTTAACCATGTTTGATCCCAATACCATTGACAGTATACAAGCCCTGGATTTGGGTATTCCTGAAAAACAAGTGCGGACCTTATTGCGTTATCGTGCAAAGGGGGGCTACTTTAAACAGAAGCAAGATTTTTCAAAATTATATGGACTCACCACTGAAATGTACAACAGCTTGAGCCCCTATATAAAAATTGGTCCTAGAGAAAAACCTTCTTATGCAAGGTTTTCAAATTACCATCCATATGCATACTCAAACAAGCCTGAAAAGTCAAATTGGACCATTGATATTAATGCGGCCCAGGAAGCGGAATGGGAGCGTAAAACGAATTTGCCCTTAGACATCATTGGGAGGGTGTTGGCCTATAAAAAATTTTTAGGTGCATTTACAAAACCAAGTCAGCTAAGTAAAGTATATGGAATGTCAGATTCAATGTATCAATTCATTAGGCCACATATTGTCATTGACCTAGCTAAAGCGCCTTCTATGAATATGAATACCATGCGCTTTAATGAATGGAAAAACTTGGGCATGTTCAACGACCAGCAAATATGGACCATACTGAAATTGAAAAAAGAAAATGGGGGAAGAATAGGGTGGATAGCCTTGATTGAAGCCACAGATTTGACTCAAGAAGAGGCGATTTTATTGAAAAAGAAGCTTCGCCTAAATGATTGATTATGAATTGTAAATTCAGGACTTTTGATCAATGAGGGAGATTATCGTAATAAATTTGGCCAAAAAGTTGTTTTTTTTGTTAAATTATTATTATCATTGATATAGGATTTGATCCTAGTTTATGATTGCTTGCTTAAGCCTTCCTCAGGGAAGGCTTTTTTTATTTTTAAAGTGAGTTTATGCATCTTATTTTTTTGAAATTTAATAAGATGCATAAACTCGATTCCCTTCCTCAGGGAAGGCTTTTTTTATTATGATAAGGTTATTTTACCCCTTATTTTTTTAGAATATAATAAGGGGTAAAATTCAACTATTTCGCTGACTTGAAAATTTGATTAACAGCGCCACCTAACATGGGGAACTTTTCTTTTACAAAAGCAGCAATAGTTTCAATAGATTGTTTTGCTTGTTCTGGAGTAACACCTGTTTCTTTAACTAGGCGATCGATTAATTCTTGCATAAAATTGGGTTTTATTATTTTTTATTTTAAGCGACTTTTAATGTGCTCAATTTACTTTTATCAAACATTTGTTTTGCATAAGCTAAGTCTACATTGAATTCAGTTTTTTTGGAACCTGGAAAGTCAAACATAGCTTGATTGAAAAGGCTTTCACAAATACTTCTTAAACCTCTTGCGCCTAATTTATATTCCATGGCCTTTGCGGTGATGAAATCAAATACATCAGGCTCAATGGTTAATTTAATATTTTCAATAGCAAATAACTGTGTGTATTGTTTTATCAAAGCATTTTTTGGCTCAGTTAAGATGCTTCTTAAAGTTTCGGCATCCAATGGTTCCAAATGCGTAACAATGGGTAAACGTCCCAGCATTTCAGGGATTAAACCAAAGGTTTTAATATCCTGTGCATTTACAAAACGCAATAAATTTTTACGCTGTAATTCTTGTTCATCTTTATTTACGCTAAATCCAATCGCATTGGTATTGATACGACGCGCAATGATCTTATCAATGCCATCAAAAGCACCTCCGCAAATGAATAAAATATTTTTGGTATCTACCTTAATCATTTTTTGGTCAGGATGCTTTCGTCCGCCTTGAGGAGGCACTAAAACTTCCGTCCCTTCTAACATTTTCAATAAGCCTTGTTGAACACCTTCACCACTTACATCTCTAGTGATAGAAGCATTGTCGCTTTTACGGGCAATTTTATCTATTTCATCAATATATACAATACCTCTTTGTGCTGCTTCTACATCATAGTCGCAGTTTTGAAGTAAACGAGTTAACATACTTTCTACGTCCTCTCCAACATAACCAGCTTCAGTAAATACGGTTGCATCAACAATCGCAAAAGGAACATTTAATAGTTTGGCGATGGTTTTAGCCAATAAGGTTTTGCCGGTACCTGTTTCGCCAATCATAATTACATTGCTCTTTTCAATTTCTACATCATTGGGGGTAGTAGGTAGATTAATGCGCTTAAAATGATTGTATACGGCTACACATAAAATTTTCTTTGCCTCATCTTGACCAATAATGTATTGGTCTAAAAAAGCTTTAATTGCTGTTGGCTTTTGAACTTTTAAGCTGCCCGCTTTGCCGTCTGCTTTTTTCTGATGAAATTCTTTTTCAATTATATCGTGCGCATGCTCAATACAGTTTTCACAGATATGCCCATCCTGACCCGCAATGAGTATTTTAACCTCGTCTCTGCTGCGTCCACAAAATGAACAGTGTATTCTTGTATCTCCTTTGCTTGTTTTCCTCTTTAATTTTCTTTATTTAAATAGCAACCGCACTATAAATTCTTCGCAATCTTGTCTACAATACCGTAGGCTACTGCTTCCTCTGCATTCATCCAATAATCTCTGTCAAAATCGGCCATGATTTGTTCCATGGATTTATTACAGTTCTTGGCTAAAATTTGAGCACCTAATTCTTTTGTTTTTCTAATTTGTTCAGCCTGAATTTCAATGTCGGCACTGGTTGCTTGGTAATAGCCACCTAAGCTTGGTTGGTGAATCATCACTTCCCCATGCGGGAAAATAGAACGCTTCCCTTTTTCTCCCATGCTTAATAATATCGAACCCATGCTTGCAGCGAGTCCCATACAAATGGTATGCACTGGGCTTTTAATTAGATTCATGGTATCAAACATGACCATGCCACTTGTTACCACCCCACCTGGGCTATTGATATAGAAATTAATTTCAGCCCCTGGTTTGTCTGCCTCTAATAATAAAAGTTTGGTCACAATGTCTTTAGCTGACTTATCATCCACTTGACCCCATAAATAAATTGATCTTTTTTCAAAAAAGATTTGCTCCATTTTTTTATTCAAGAACCCGGGTCCATTGTCTTCTTTTTTATCGCCTTTTGGTTCTTCCTCGTCCTCCATTAAAAAACTTTTATTCAGTATCATATTTTCAATTTGAAAAATTATTTAATTATTGTATTATCACTTTAAGATGGTCTAGTGACTACTTCTTTAATTTTCTTGGGTTAGTTAATAAAACTTCATCCACCAATCCATACGCTTTTCCTTCTGCTGCAGTCATCCAAAAATCTCTATCACAATCCTTTGCGACCACATCCACCTCCTTATGGGTGTGTATTGCAATTACTTCGTATAACTCATGCTTTAATTTTTTAATTTCTCTTGCAGTAATTTCAATATCAGAAGCTTGTCCACCTACCGCACCACTTGGTTGGTGCAACATAATGCGGCTGTGCTTCAAAGCGGTTCTTTTTCCTTCTACACCTGCACACAATAAAATGGCTCCCATACTCGCCGCCATACCTGTACAAATGGTTGCTACATCGGGACTGATAAATTGCATGGTATCATAAATACCTAATCCTGCATAAACGCTTCCGCCTGGGCTATTGATATACATTTGAATATCCTTGGTTCTGTCGGTGCTTTCTAAAAACAACAATTGTGCGGTTACAATATTGGCTACATAGTCGTTAATGCCTTCTCCTAAAAAGATGATCCTATCCATCATTAAGCGGCTAAATACATCCATGCTGGCCACATTCATGGGTCTTTCTTCGATAATATAGGGGGTAAGGTTCGTTACACTGTTTTGGTATTGATGTAAACTGTTACTGCTGATACCACGGTGTTTAACAGCATACTTTTCAAATTCTTTTCCTAAGTTCATATGTTTATTTTTCTAATAAAGTAAAGGTAAAACCTATTCGCTTAAGCTAGTACAAAAAGAGTGCCAAACTTGCCTTAAACGGGTAAAAAAAGACCCTTCCTAAGCAGGGAGGGTCTTGAATATCAGATAAATAGCTATTTATTGGCTAAATCAGCAATTAGTGATGGTGGTGCTGTAATTTTTCAGCAAATTTTTCAACGGTAATTTTCTCTTCTTTTGTACTTACTTCCCCTTCAATTGCTTGGAACAATTTGTCAGTACTAATACGGTGGTAACTATCCTCTACAAATTTCCTATCCTGCATCATCCTGGCAGCATAGTCTTCCAACCATTTGTCATTGTCGCCCAATGCACCTAATTGACCACCCATATAGCTCATTAATTGTTGTTTTGCGAAGGCTTTAAGGTCTTCAGCAACTACTTCAATTTTATGATCAGCGATTAATTGGGTACTAATTAATGTCCATTTTAATTGGTCTTGGAATACGGGGTATTCTTTTTCTGCTTCTTCCGCAGTCCTTTGTTTTTCACCCCCATTTTGCAACCAACGTTTTAAGAAATCAGTAGGAAAATCCATCTTGGTATTGTCAATTAATGCATGGTAAATTTGATCATGCACTTGATTGCGCGCTTGTTGGTCATTATAACTTTCAATGTCTTTTTTAATAGCTTCTTTAAATTCTGCCTCTGTGGTAATTGCTTGGTTAGGGTAGGTTACAGTAAATAATGTTTCATCTAAAGCCGCTTTTTCTACCATACCCACTTTAGTAATGGTTAGGGTAAAAAATTTGTCTGCCTCCTCCTTTGTTAAGCCTAAATCCGCTAAAATTATATCCAATTCTTTTTCCTCAAATGCTTTGCTCAATTGAATCGTAGCGGTATCTCCATTTTTCTTTCCGATAAATTGTTTTCTTGCTTTTGTTGCAAAATATTTAATCAATAATGAGTTGTCTTTTGACAATCCACCTTCAATGGTGTTTCCTTCCTTATCTGATTCAGTGAAGGTAACATTCAACACGTTTTCTTCACTCTCTGCAATTTCTGGTTCCGTCATATTGCCATTTCGAATTTGTAAACGCTCCACTTCTGCGTTGATCATTGCGTCCGTTACTTCAATTTTATAACGGGTTGCTTTAATGCTTTTTGTGTCAATCGTGAAACTAGGTTTTAAACCCACTTCAAATGAAAAATCATAACTACTCGGATTGTTTACATCCATGGTGGGGAACTCGCTTGTTACCGGAAGTGGTTGCGCAAAAATTTCTAATTTTTCTTTTGCTA
>CANKWR010000010.1 GCA_947487525.1 Bacteroidota bacterium | reverse complement strand
ACGCTTTTCGCAAGCCGTAGCAAGTACGCTCGTAAACAAAATAGCAGTTAAGTATTTGTTTATTGTTTTTTTATATATTTTCATAAAATTCATTATTAACAAATTAGAAATTAATGTTTACGCCAAACAAAATTGTTCTTGGTTGTGGCGGTGTGTAAAAGTCATTGCCCTTTGCAATATTTGAATCAAAATCATCCGCATTAACCTCAGGATCCCAATAAGGATATTTTGTGAAGGTTAATAAGTTTTGTCCTGATACATACACTCTTAATTTTTCAAGCTTAAGCTTTCTTAATTTCTTAGCATCAAAAGTATATCCAAGTGAAGCTGTTCTTAAACGGATGTAAGAACCGTCAACAATGTAACGACTACTAATTTGAGCACCATTGTTGTAGAATAATCTTGCTTGAGGGATATCGGTGATATCACCTGGCTTTTGCCAACGTGCCATTTGATCATAAGTTTGGTTATCCTCATAACGCATACTTGCAGAAGAATAACGACCCATACCGTAAATGTTATTTTCGTTACCAAACACCGCATTGAAGAATATTGACATGTCAAATCCTTTATAAGAGAATGAGTTGGTGAAACCTAAAATTACATCTGGGTTTGGATTACCAGTTACTACTCTTGTAGCTTGGCTAAATACACTTGTTTTAGTTCTGTCAATTGTTCCGTCTGTATTTTTTGTATTCTTATACCATAATGCATTACCATTTGCAGGATCAACGCCAGCCCACTCTGCAGTGTAATAAACACCAATTGCATACCCTTCTTGAACACGGTTCATGCTACCCACACCACCTTCAATTACTTGACCTTGGATATCGGTAACCTTATTTTGGTTCAATGCAACGTTAAAGCTTGTGTTCCATTTGAATGCGCCTACTAAGTTTTGCGTATTCAATACAAATTCATATCCTTTGTTCTCTAATTTACCAATATTTCTAACCATGCTAGAGAAACCAGTTGTAGCAGGGATATTTACGTTTAACAATAAACCATCTGTGTTTTTAACGTAATAGTCAATTTCTCCAGAGATTCTATTATTAAAGAAACCGAAATCGATACCTATGTCCGTTTGAGTTGTTGTTTCCCATCTCAAATCATCGTTTCTTAATTGAGAAGGTCTTTGACCAGCAGCACCAGCATAACCAGCATCACCAGTAAATAAGCCCATTTGAGGGAAGTTACCAATTTCAGAGTTACCCACGATACCATAAGAAGCTCTTGCTTTTAAGAAGCTTAAATATTTATTATTGCTTAAGAACTTCTCGTTAGATAAGATCCAACCAGCAGAAACCGCTGGGAAGAAACCAGTTCTTGAGTTCTTACCAAATCTAGAAGATGCATCCATACGACCACTCGCAGAAACGATGTACTTTTCGTTAAACGTATAATTAGATCTTAAGAAATAAGATAAGAATCTGAAATCTGTTTGAGAAGAACTACCACCAGATTTAGTAGCAGCACTCGCAATTTTTTGATAAGAATCAGAAGGGAAGCCGATACCAGTCGTGCTATTGTACTTTGCTTGAGACTGTTGGTATTGCATACCTAATGTAGCAGCAAAATTGTGTGGACCCTTTAATTTGTTATAGCTAAAATAGCTATTGGTATTGTAGTTAGTGATAAATGCACCTGTGTTCGTTCCTTCACCTGTCGCTGAGCTTGTATTTCTAACAGTCTGTGTTTGATAATAACGCTCTTCGTTTTGGCTTAAGAAGTCTAAACCAAATTCAGATTGGAATGTTAACCCTGGCAATAATTTCACTTTGAAATAAGTATTACCAAAAGTTCTGTAAACATCCTGTGTATACTTTGCGTAATCAATTTGAATTCTTGGGTTAAAATATATACCCACGTTTACATCACCTGGAGGTGTACCTGCTGGCAATCCAGTGTTAGGATCCGTAAATGGAGTCATTGGAAGTAAAGCCGCTGACTGCAATGGGTTAGAGAACGCATTGTCACCAGGTAAACGACGGTTATAAGTTCTAGATAAGCTTAAAGAAACACCTAAATCTAACCAGCTATTTGCTTGTTGGTCCACGTTTAAACGACCTGTTGTTCTGCTAATATCATTACCAACGATGGTACCACCTTGGTCTAAATGTTGGAATGAAGAAAAGAACTTCGTTTTATCATTACCACCTCTAATTTGTAAATCTGCTTGGCGGTATTGGCCTGTTTGGAACGCTTGATCCTGCCAATCGTATGACTTAGCCTTATCAGTATCCCATTGACCATAACTATGATAACTCATGATATCCTTCATGTATTGCGTATAGCTAAAAGGATCAGCATATGGAATACCTTCTGCATCATCAGAGTATTTTGCAGCTTCCATTGCCAATTCGTTGTACTCAGTTGAATTTAACATTCTCACTCTTTTGGTTGCTGTTGATTGTCCAGTTTGCAAGTTGAAAGTGATTTGTGTTTTTCCAGCTCTACCTCTTTTGGTTGTAATTAAAACCACCCCATTCGCAGCACGAGATCCATAGATCGCACCTGCAGAGGCGTCCTTTAAAACTTCAATAGATTCAATATCATTAGGGTTCAAATCAGTCAATGGGTTCATGTCTCCACCGTAAGTAGATTGATCTTGAGAAGTTACAGGGATACCATCTAATACATATAAAGGTTGGCTAGATGCAGAAATTGAAGAGTTACCTCTAATTCTCACTGTTACCGCTTGACCTAATTTACCAGATTGGCTATTTACGAATACACCGGCAGCTTTACCTTGCAAAGCTGCATCCACACTAGGTGTAGGCATATACTCAATGTCCTTTCCTCGAACTCGGGCAATGTTACCAGTTAAATCTTTTTTAATTAATGATCCACCAAAACCAGTTACAACTACTTCACTCAATGCTTTTACATCTGTGACAAGTTTAACGTTTAGGTTATTAGCAGCAGTCACTGTTTTGGTTTCAAAACCAAGTGCCTGTATTGTTAAAGTAGCCCCATTTGCGGCTTTAATTTTGAAAGCACCATCATTGTCTGATGTAGTTCCAACATTAGTTCCTTTAACTTGAATAGTAGCTCCAACAATTGGATCTCCTTTATCATCAGTTATTCTACCATTAACAGTAGAATTTTGGGCCATTGCATTACCAAAAAATAGGCAGGATGCAAGTAAGCTCCATAAAAGTTTTTTTCTCATACTTGTTTTAATTTTTGTTAAACTGATTTGTCATGTATAACACGAGCAACTAAATTAAGAAAATGTTAACATATATCCATAAAATTCAAAGAAAAATACAAATGATCCCTACTATTCTTATAGACTAAGTTAAAATATCATCTAACTCATTGATTTTCAATAATCATTATTTCAATCATATATTATAAATAATTACATATTTACTTTTTAACGCAAAAAGGTGTTTTTTTTACCCAATTTCTTAATTAAATTGATATTCATATATTGTAGCATGAGAATAACGAAAGCCTCCATTGAAAATGCGCATGAACGCATTCAACCCTATATCCATAACACACCGGTACTTACCAATCAAAGTATCAATGACCTATCGGGTATTGAGTTTTATTTTAAATGTGAGAATTTTCAAAAAATTGGTGCATTTAAAATTAGAGGCGGCATGAACGCAAGTTTAAAAATAACACCTGAGCAAATTTCCAAAGGGGTTGCCACCCATTCCTCCGGTAATCATGCACAAGCAATGGCCTATGCCGGGAAAATTTTAAACACCAAAGCCTATATTGTTATGCCTAGCAATTCACCAGAGGTAAAAGTGAATGCAGTAATAGGATATGGAGCCGAAGTAACCATGTGTGCACCCAATCAACAAGCAAGAGAAGAAACTTTAAATGCAATTGTTGAAAAAACAGGCGCGACTTTTATACATCCCTATGACAACGATGATGTAATTGAAGGACAAGCTACTTGTGTAAAAGAATTATTAACAGAAGTGCCTAATGTAGAAATAGTCATTACCCCTGTTGGCGGCGGTGGTTTATTATCAGGTACTTGTTTAGGCGCACATTTTTTTAAACCTAGTGTGCAAGTATATGCGGGAGAACCTGAAGGCGCAGCCGATGCGGTATTAAGTTTACAAACAGGCAAAGTGGAAAAAGCTGCTTATGTGAACACCATTGCTGACGGGCTTTTAACCACATTAAGTGAACGTACTTTAGCCATTATAAAAGAACATGTCGCCGACATTTTGTTGGTATCAGACGAAGAAATAAAAGGGGCAATGCGTTTAATTTATGAACGCATGAAAATTATTGTAGAGCCTAGTTGTGTCGTTCCTTTTGCAGCAGCTTTAAAAAATCCAACCTTATTTAAAGGAAAAAAAGTAGGCATTATTTTAACAGGGGGCAATGTGGATTTGGCAAAGTTGGGAGAATGGTTTAAATAATTCAATCGCCTCAATGCTATTTTAGTTTATGCTAATTTCAAATCACGAAAAAAAATTTCTTCCTCTATTTCTTTTACGTCGCCAGGCTGCAATTGATCAAGTTGAACATCTTCAATTGCCATTCGAATGAGTCTAATACATTTATGGTTTACAGCAGCCACCATTTTACGCACCTGATGAAATTTACCTTCTGTTAAAGTGATGGACACCCAAGTGGTAAGTACATTCTCGTGTAAGGGTTTACCCATTTCAAATAATCCTTTGGGCTTATGCACAATGGAAATTTCACAAGGACTGGTAGAAAAATTGGTTCCATTTCTTGCACTAATCACAATACCTTTTGCTAGCTGCTGTGCCGTGCTTTCTGTCATTTCATTTTTTACTTGTACTAAATAAGTACGCTTATGCGGAATGGGTCCTTGAAAAAGAAGTTTAGTTATTTTTTTATTTGTTGTTAGCAACAACAATCCTTCAGAGTTTTGATCTAATCTTCCGATGGCATGTGTTCCTTCGGGGAAGTTAAAATTCAAATCTCCCAATAAACGTACATCATGGTTACTCACAAATTGTGATACCATATTAAAAGGTTTATTTACTAAAAAGTAGCGATGCGTGCTCATATCAAATTGCAAATTACTTAATATTGCATATGCAGCAAGTTTCAAAAGATCCTTTACATGGAAAAACACTTGAATTTATTGTCACCGAATTAGTGAACTACTTTGGATGGGAGGACTTGGGTCAACATATCCCCATCAATTGTTTTAATAGCAACCCAAGCATACAATCCAGCTTAAAATTTTTACGCAAAACACCTTGGGCTAGAAAAAAAGTAGAGGACTTGTATATTAGAATGATAGAAGCTTAGCATTTATTGTATCCGCATCCTACTTTATATCTTGCAGCAACCAATGCATAAAAAGCAAGAAATAATCCAAATGCCCCGGCGACTTTGTCGGACTGCCTAATTGCGGCAACCAACATCACTCCACTAAGGCTTAATCTAAATATTAATGTAAAATCTAGTTTTGAAATGAACTTTCTCATGATTGTTATTTAGTTAAAAGTACAATTTAGTAGCTCCTTGGTTAGTGACTTTTATTACATTGTTACAATTGACCTATATTTACAACCCAACTTAGTTACATAATGATATCCAAAGAAGCACTAAAAAAAATATTCCCGAATTGGGAGGAAGGATTGTATGATGCCGTCTTAAATGAAGCGGAGCTTAAAGAAGCAAAAGCAGGGACTGCCTTGCTAAAAATGGGTCAAAATATTAAATCTGCCATGTTGGTAGTAGAGGGTACCGTTAAGTTGTATCAGGAGGGCGAAGAGGGTGGCGAATTTTTTATGTACCATCTAAACCCAGGGGAAGCATGTGCGGTAACCCTAGTTTGTAATTTTCATCATGAGCAAAGTCAGGTTTTAGCCAAGGCAATGACTGATATTAAATATTTAGCCATCCCCATTGAGTTTATGGAAAAATGGTTGAACGAATTTAAGAGCTGGCATTACTTTGTCATTAAAACATACCGAAGCAGGTACGAAGAACTCCTTAAAACCATTCATGAAACCGCGTTCAAAAATATGGATGAGCGCTTAGCCTTTTATATTGAAAGACAAGTACATCAATTTGGGAATACCGTAAAGTTAACGCACCAGGAAATTGCCAATGATTTAAATACCTCTCGGGAAGTAATAAGCCGTTTGTTGAAAAAAATGGAAAACAATGGCTGGATCATTATGAATCGTAATTCATTTGATTGGATTAAGAAATAAATAATTTTATTGTTTTACCGTCATTGTGATAAATATCACCCAATAAGCATTTTAAATTACTCAATTTTGTACAAGTAAATTTTATACTATGCAAAATGTAATTAAATCCATTCAGGAAAAAAAAGGCACTTTATTAGATGTAAGAAGTGTAATGGAATTTGAAGAAAATCATATTCCAGGCGCCGTTAATATCCCATTAGATACCGTTGAAGCGAATATTCAACGCATCGCTGAAATGCCTAAGCCAATTGTGGTATATTGTTTAAGCGGTGGGCGTAGTGGAATGGCTACCGGTATTTTACAGCAAAATGGAATTACGGACACCTACAATGGTGGTGGAATTTTTAGTTTAAATAATATCATAAATAATAATTAACATGTTCTCCTTTTTCAAAAAACTATTTGGTCCAGGTACCGATTACAAAGCATTACAACAAGCGGGTGCTATTATCATAGATGTGCGTTCTGCTCAGGAATTTGACCGCGGACATATAAAAGGCGCTAAAAATATACCCGTCAATATGATTCAAAGGGAGATAGCAGCAATTAAAAAATGGAATAAACCTATTATTACCGTGTGTCAAAGTGGTGCAAGAAGTGGTATGGCAAAATCAACACTGAAAGGCGCGGGTATTGAAGTATACAATGGGGGTTCCTGGTTGAGCTTAAGATCCAAATTGGATTAATTCATACTGAATGCCCCACTAACACTAATAATCACATAATTACATTTCATGAATACGATTATCAAAAAATACAAACTGGACTTCATAGGTATTTTACTAGGCTCCATTGCAGGATTCATATATTGGAAGTTCGTGGGCTGTGCGAATGGGACCTGTATGATTACCTCGAAACCCATAAATAGTAGCTTATACGGTGCCCTCATGGGTTTCCTGCTTTTCGGTATGTTTAAGAAAGAAAAATAAATAAGCTTACCTAATATTAGGCTAAAAAAACATTTGTCCTTTGTATTCCATTTTTGGATTGAATACCTGTAAAAGGAAAAAAAATTGAACGCTATTAAAGAGGAGCTCATTGATTAAATGAGCTCCTCTTTTTTTCATAAGGGGGACTTAGTATATTCAAAAGAGGTCCTTAAATGTTAAACAATCATCAAAAAGCAGCTATATCATGCCAATAGTTCCTAAATAATTGTTAACGGATTAAACTTCATTAAATTAAACTTGTCTTTACTTTGTAATAACATTATTTTTAAAAAAAATCACGATGCGCAAAATTACCCCCTATAAAATAACAGCCATTTTATCTGTAATCATAGTGCTTGCCTGGGGCTGTAAAAAACTTGATTTAACCATTGTCAATCCAAATGAAAATGCGGTTTTTGACCCCTATGCTGCTACAAAAGCAGCATTTGGCACCAATATTGACTTTGCCAACCTTAATAATTATGCAAATCAAACCAAACCTGCCTATATATTAAATGACAATTCGGGGAACAATCCAATCACCAATCCAAAAGCAACCTTAGGAAGGATATTGTTTTATGATAAAAGTTTAAGTGTAAACAATACCATTTCTTGTGCGAGTTGTCATAAGCAAGCGTTCGCATTTAGTGATACCGCTTTAGTGAGTAAGGGTGTAGAGGGTGGCGTTACCATCCGACATTCAATGCGTTTGGTAAATGCAAGGTTTTCAAATGAGCCAAAGTTTTTCTGGAATGAGCGTGCTGCAAGTTTAGAAGTGCAAACAACTATCCCAATTCAGGATCATGTTGAAATGGGATTTAGTGGGGTGAATGGACGTGGCAATATCAATAGCTTAGTGAATAAGTTAGAGGGTATTAATTATTATAAGGAAATATTTAAAACAGTCTATGGCGATACCATTGTTACTGAAGTAAGATTACAAGAGTCATTAGCACAATTTATTAGAAGCATCCAATCCTTTGATGCTAAGTTTGATGCAGGTAGGGCTTTGGTAAACAATGAAAGAGACCCTTTTCCAAATTATACCAACCTTGAAAACGCAGGCAAGAACCTATACTTAACTCCCCCGGTATTTGATGGAGTAGGTAATCGCATTTCAGGAGGCGCTGGTTGCAATGGATGTCATCGTGCTCCTGAATTTGACATTGACCCGAATAGCAGAAACAATGGAATAGTAGGTGTCATTGGCAGTAACGCTATTGAAACCAATAATACAAGGGCTCCTTCATTAAGAGACCTTGTAAAAGCAGATGGCAGTAGCAATGGAAGGATGATGCACAATGGTCAATTTTCAACAATTGAAGGAGTGTTGGCCCACTATAATAATATCCCCAATATCGCAGCAAATAATAATTTAGATAATCGATTAAGGGCAGATGGGGTTGGCAATAAATTAAATTTAACTGCTACAGAACTTACGCAGTTGGTGGCCTTTATTAAAACGCTTGGTGGAGCCAATGTTTATACCGATAGAAAGTGGTCAAACCCATTTTTAGTACAGTAAGAAAATGAAATGAAGACCCTGTTAAAAAACAAAAAAAATACAAAAAAGTAAAATTTACTTCAACATATCTTTGATGATACTTAAATGATGCTTTGTATGTATCCCTAAAAATTGAATGGTGTCAGGGGTGTTCAAATTTCCAAAAATAGGATGTAAAAAAAATTTATTTTTTGCACAATTACTCAATGCTTTAATCGCTGCTCTTGCTGATTGGATTTTAATAACTAATTCTTCATGCGTAATTACATCATTGGGCAAAACCGATTTAGGCGCATCGGCTTTGCCTCTTGGAAATTTACCCATTAAAAAAACAAGCTGTTTCATGATAGAAAATTTTGACTTGTATTTAAGCGGGTCAGATGCCTGCATCGTTTCTGTAATTTTAATGATCACCAAACAGCTATGATCGATATGCCAACCCACACTTACGCTAGAAATTGCGGGGTTGGTAATATCAAAATACTGAAGCTGAGACTCCAGTTCATTTAAAATGCCGTTTAGCTTACTCATTAAGTATATTATTTAACTTTTATACCTTCCTTGACAATGACTACAAAGTTTTTTTAGGAGGCAAAGCAAATGCCTTTGCTTCATGCTCAAAGTTTCCGTTATGTGCTCCATCACAAAATGGCTTGTTTTTGCTTAATCCACAGCGGCACAACCCAATAACTTCTCTTCCTGCTAAATCATATTGATTTCCTTCTCTATCTACAATTGTAAATTCGCCTTCTACTTTAATGGATCCGTTGTGGTTGATGGTGATTTTTGTTGACATATATTATTATTTAAGTACTCAATTTAAGACTAAATATTGAATAAAAGAATGGGGTTTACTTAAGCTTATTTTACTGCGCCAAAAATGAACTCATTTTTATATTTTTTCGAAGCTCCTCATTTGTTGACTGAATGGTCACACTATTGTAGGGACTTGAAGGAAAAAAAATGTCCGTCATGACAGTCAATCCATTGTCTGCAAATATTTCAATAGACGTTTTGTCAATAAGTACTTTGAAAGTAAAATTAGAATTTGTACTTATTCTAGGAGCGGAGTGTAAAGCTGCAAACTCCTTATGAAAATCATGCACCCCTGCAAAACTTCGATCTATAAAATATTGGTTGGTTGCTTGGTCATAACCAAAGTCTAAGGACTCTCCTTCCTCATTTTGTAAGGTAATGGTAAAGCTATTGATTTTCGAACCTTGTACATTTAATTGGTAGGCCGATGTTTGGGTAATTGGCCCCTCAGATAAAACGCTCGATTTATAAAATTTCAATTCCTTCACAGGCATTGAAGTGACAAACATTTCCTCGCCTACTTCCTGCAAGCCCAATTCTCTTCCAATGGTCATCGCACTTCTCCATTTATAGGTTGGCACTTGTTGTGCATACAACCAATTGCTCATCCAACCAATTGCTATTTTTCTATTGCCCGTATTGGAAAAAGTTACTCCAGCATAATTATCTGTGCCATAATCCAACCACTTTGTTTTATTTGAATTGGTGCTGAATTGATGTCCATCAAAATCACCCACAAAATATTGGGTAGCAGAGCCTTTATTGGGACCGCCCGGATTCACGCTTACAGAGAGCACCCAATAGTTTTTTCCATTACCTGACAATTGAAATAAATCTGGACATTCCCAAACTCCCTCATGGTTGCCCAGTAGCTCACCAAAGTCCGATTCCTTATCCCATTCTTTTAAATTGGCTGAACTATACAAGAAAACTTTATTTTTAACCGCTAAAACCATAATCCAGCGCTTAGTAGGTTCATGCCATAATACTTTAGGATCTCTAAAATCATTGATGCCTGGATTTTTAATCACCGGATTGCCAGTATACATTTTCCAAGTATTTCCGCCGTCATTGCTGTACGCAATACTCTGGTTTTGAAAATTATTTTTCCCCGCTTTCTCGCCTTCCATAGAATGCTGCGTGAATATAGAAATGATTGGTGGATTTTTTTGAGTACCCAAGCCCGATGTATTATTCTTATCAACTACTGCGCTACCCGAAAATATTAATCCTAGACTGTCGGGATAAATTGCAATGGGCTTATGCTCCCAATGAATTAAATCCTTGCTAGTGGCATGCCCCCAATGCATTGGTCCCCATACAGTGGCATTTGGATAAAATTGATAATATAAATGGTATGTGCCGTTTTGAAAAAACATCCCATTGGGATCATTCATCCAACCTGTTTTTGGGGTGAAATGAATATAAGGTCTATACAATCTTTCATTATTAATGGTGTCTTTACTGATTAAATTTTGCGCATTGCTGTTGAAGAAACCGCAAGTCATTATTAATAACAGTACACATGATTGAATGTAAAGACGCATCATACTAGTTGGGGATTTTATTTGAAATATGATCAAGCACCTGAAAAGCAGTCTCTGCCATTTTATTTCCTTTATTGTCTAGCAAGGGATTTACTTCAGTAAATTCAATGCAGCCTACTTTGTTTGTGGCTAAAAACAAATCAAAAATTTGCAATATTTCTTCAGGCAATAAACCCTGCGGCACTGGAGTGCCTGTTCCATAAGATATTTTGTCACAATCCATTGAATCTACATCAAAGGATATATAGATAAAATCACAGTTAGCAAGTTGATCAATGGCTTCTTGAATACAAGTAGCCAAACCAAGAAACCGCAACTCATCCACTTTTATATGTTTAATTTTATTTTGTTCAATCGCATATTGCTCTGCTGCTTCATAATCACGCACCCCGATATATACCAAATGCGCTGGAACTATTTTGGCAGCGGGTATTCCTATATTTTTTAAATTATTCCAATGACCAATCGTAATATCGCCCGGTTCATTTATTTTACAATCTAAATTGTCAAATCCCAGTGCAGCCGCCAACGGCATTCCATGGATATTGCCTGAAGGAGAAGTGAAAGGAGAGTGCAAGTCGGCATGTGCATCAAGCCAGATCACTCCAATTTGTTGATGTGGAAATGCTTTTTTAATGCCACTAATGGTGCCTAGTGCCGAAGAGTGATCTCCCGAAAGTACAATGGGGAAAAAACCTTGTTCTAAATTTTCACAAACAGCGTCAGCCACCCTTTGGCATTGCTCCACAACATGTTCAATTCTTTTGGCGAATGTGTTGGTGTTTTTATTGTAGATAGTTTCATTATGTGTTTCTACATCTTGAAATAAGTGGCGATTAAAATAATCGTTGTTTTGATTAATCGCTGCTATTTCAATCGCATCAACCCCCATGTCGGACCCCCTAGTGCCGGCGCCAATATCAGATCTATTTTTGATTAATTTAATCTTCATACCATTGATAATTTTTTCAATTTAAATTTTCTTGCATAAAATAGTCAAAATTCTTGGAATGCTGGTCCTGTCATTATCATCAAAATACTCATTAAATTGCTCAATGACAAATCCTGCTTTTTGGGCAGCAGTATAAAAATCAGATAAATGATGATTGTAACAATCTACAACTTGTTCGCCGTGTTCAGTCATAAATCTTGCCTTTGAACCTGCATATTGTTTAAATGGATGAAGCTCTCCAATATAAACATATCCATCTTGTACCATCACTTTTGATAATTTCTCGAAAACGGGTTCCAAATCTTGAATATGTTCCAATACTAAACTAAAAGTGGCTAAATCATATTCATTGTTTGCGAAATTCCATTCCTCATTGATGTCTGCAATGACAAAATTGATATTTGCTGCATTCATTTTTGATTTTGCAATTTCCAGCATTTCTTTTGTTAAGTCCACTGCTGTAACTTTTTGACAAATTTGTCCTAACCAGCCTGTATTCTTTCCTGTACCACAACCTATTTCTAAACAATGTTCAAATTGATACTGGCCAAGTGTTTCATTTAATGCAATGGCTTCCAAGTCCCTTGTTTTATTTAGATTGGTATCATATTGTAAAGACCAATCTCGGTAGGCCATTTCTACATTCATAATAAATATTTTACATAACAAATATCTTAAAAGTACTGCGTTGGTCCTAATAAATGTTTGTATTTTTTCTTATTTCCCTGGCCACTCTTTTTAACTTTATTTTACACGCATTTTGTTTAATGATAGGTGATTGTATTAATAGGTATCCTAAAAAAGCCACTCCATATGGGGTGGCTTTTTTATTAAATTATTCAAGCGTTTCAATGACTAGTAGCACGCTATAAGTCTAAACCGATTTTTTTACAAATTTTGTCAATATCACAATGGTATCCCCATTCACTTTACCTTCAATTTGTTCCGCATTGTCGGGGACTAATCTAATTTTTCGAACAATGGTTCCTTTCGGCGCCATGAAATTCGCTCCTTTTACATTGAGTTGCTGCGTTAACACAATGGTATCCCCATTTTCCAATAAAGTTCCATTGCTATCCACATGTTTATCCGCAACCTGATAAGCGCTCTCCGCCCAGGTAACCACCGCTTCATCTAACTCCACAGAGGTTAAAATTTCATTTGCCCATTCTTGGTCTTTTACCCCATATAATATTCGGTAACTCAAAGCTTGCACACTTGGTTCGGTATTCCAGATGCTCCCAGCCAAACATTGCCAATGACTGCCTGCATCGGAACCCTCCAAAATAGATACACACTGGTCACATAAAGCAACTTCGTTTTCAATTACATCGCTATTTTTTGGACTAACCGCATAAGCACAAGTAGCTTCATTGGTTGCACAAAGTTCACATAAGCCTTGTGCTCTATCTTTTAAAGTATTGGAAAGTCTTGATTTCATAACGTCGATTATTAAAGTTTACTGGAGGGGAATTCCGCGCAAATTTACACTTTAATAATCGACAAGAAGGATATAATAGATTTATTTAATTTTTATTCTCCAACCAACATACAACATGCTTCCTGTAGTCGGCCCCCAAATCATGGATGCATCAAAGTAAGGACTAAATGGTTGTGCAGCAGATACGATGGCGGTTTGTTGTAAAAAATTAGTGATGTTTTCAACACCTATATAAAAATCCATTGGGTGTTTTTTTTCAAAAGATTTAGAAAGCTGCGCATTCATTAAAAAATAATCAGGAGCATAGTTGCCTAATTGAAAATTAGCCGGATTCAATGACGTATTGGTAATGCGTTTGGGGCCATTATAGTTGATGGTATAAATAAATTTCCAGTTACTTGCCGTATTGTAATCCAAACTAACAAAAGCACTATGCTTCGCAATAAATGGACGCTCTAATAACTGACCACTATAGGTTTGAAAAACGTCAAAATAGCGATACGCTAAACGAACATCCAACCTTTTAACAGGATTGATTTCCAATTCCGATTGAAAACTATTAGAAAATGATTTGCCTGTTAAATTGTAAAAGCTAACTGCTCTTGTATTTTCTAAATCAACAATGACTTGATTGCTAAAATCATTTCTAAAAAAGTCGAGGCTTAGAGATGCAGGATTTCCAAATAAATTTAATTTCTGATCTACACTTATCCCTTTATTCCAAGCAACTTCAGGTAATAAGCCATAGCCACCATTGGACGTTGAGGGAACAATGACCAACTGTCTTGCACTTACCATTACACTGTTATTTTCGGCGAAAATATTGGCCGTTCTTTGACCCCTACCTGCACTAAAACGAATCACGGTTCCCGCAGTAGGCTCATACCTGATATTTAATCGAGGGGTAATAAAATCACCAAATAAATTATTGTTATCTCCTCTTAATCCCGCTACCATACTCCATTTTTCATTGGGGGTGTAGGTGTATTCAAAAAATGCACCAGGAACTATTTCCTTTCGAGCATAATGCGTATTACTTAAGTTTTCATGGTAATTATCATATTGAAAACTTAAGCCTGTCCTGAATTTATGAATCGTTGAGCTAATGATGGATTGATAAATTAGATTTCCGTAAAAACTTTTTTGATTAGCATTGTAATTCCTTAATCCAAAATAAGAGCTTTGTGTGTGGTCCACTAAGTTCATTTGAAAGCCAATACTTTTATATTTTTCTTGTGGAAAAACATAGCCCATTTTTGCAAACAGCTCATATCGTTCCGTATTAATGGATATGCCATATTTATTCAACAAACTTTTATCCATGCTAGGCGCATAGTTTAACTCTCCTCCTAGCCTTGAACTACTCAATACCTTAACACCAAATTGTCCAAGTAATCCATTGCTATTGTCGTACTTATATCGATTCACGATACTTGTTTCATTGCCAGTAGGCAAATCCTTAAAGCCATCCTTATTCATGTCTACGCCATTGTAAAGAAAATTATGATGCAATAATAATCCTGTAGACCATTTTGAGTTGAGCTTGGTCGCTAAATTTAAATTTAAATCGGTTTTACCTTGTCCATTCACATAAATATTGCCTAAAAGCTTTTCAGCCGATTCTGGTTTTTTTAGCTCCACATTAATTTGTCCAGCAATACTTTCAAATCCATTGGCTACCGAACCAACGCCTTTTGTTAGTTGTATACTTTCAATCCAAGGACCCGCAATGGCATTGAGTCCCAATGGTGTTGCTAAGCCGCGAGGACCTGGTAAATTTTCAATTGTTAACTGTGTGTAATTCCCGCTTAATCCCAATAATTGTATTTGTTTTGAGCCCGTCACAGCATCATTATAAGAAACATCCACGGAAGGATTGGTTTCAAAACTCTCACTTAAATTACAACAGGCCGCTTTCAATAATTCTGCCCCTGTCATCACTTGGGTTCGAATGGGATTTAAATAAGAAATAAAGCTACCTAGTTGACGACTCATCACCGTTACATCATTTAATTGGCCTTTTGAAGCTAAAATTACTTTTACATCATTCGAATGTATAACGTTAATGGTGTCCGCTTTGTATCCAATATAATTAATAACTAATTTTTTACTATCGGCATTCGTGGCAATGGCAAAAATACCCAAACTATCCGTGACTATTCCCTTATTGGTTCCAAGCCAATAGATACTTGCATTGGGTAAGGGTTCGAATTTTCCATTACTGCCTTCTTGTACAACAACGCCTTTGATTACATCCACTACATCGTCATGACTTTCATCCTCGTCCATTTCTCTATAATGACAGCAGGCAGGTAGTGCCTTGTAAATGACGTCTTTCGCTTTTTTCTCCTCAATGTCATGGCCAACGAGTACTACTCTATTTTTTATTTTCTCTAATGAGACAACCGTTGAATCATATTCAAGTTGGAGCATTTTTGAATCTTCATCCCAAATACCCAAACTAACTCCTTTTATTTTCACCGCCAATTCAATCCTCGATTTGCATTGTTCGCAAACACCAAAAACTTTAAATTGGGTACTAGTTACCTTTGTTTTTTTTGTATCCTGCGCAGCAAGTGATAATTGACTCAATGTCAATAGCAGTAATAAGCTATATTTTATAAATTTCATTTTATTTGATTTGATCAATAATTAAATAGAAAAGCTATTTAGATTGACCCATCAAATTAAGAAGGTAGCAAAAAAGGCCTGGGGATGCTTGTGCAAAATTATAGGAGGCCCGTGTAAATAAACCAAGGCCTTTGCCGTATTGACAATTGGATTGTTAAATTCCTGCGCATGATTAAAAGCAATTGGAGAAGAAAACGGCAACTGCAACACATTGGATGAAGTAGCTTTTTCCTGATCAAGTGATAATTTAACCTGCTTCTTTTTATCCTTACAACATCCTGCTTTGACCATTCCGCATTTGCTACACTTGTCCTTTTTGGTTTTACTAAAGGACCAGCCAGCAAATTTGTTCATGCAATAATGCATATGTATCGTCGCTCCAATGGAGGAAAAACTATATACACATAACAACAATAAAACAAATGCTTTTTTCACCATACAAAGGTAATAAGAATTTACCTACGTTTTCCGAAGCTTTTTCTAGCTCCAGCCTTGGGCTTGTATTCTGGCGTCGGGCCAAATTCAGCAGGGACCGCTCCCTTCAATACCGGAGCGCCCAATAATTCCTCAATGGTGGCAAATTTAGATTGTTCTTTTTCACCCACTAAGGTAAAGGCCGTGCCGGTGGTGGCTGCTCGGGCGGTACGTCCAATGCGGTGGATATAATCCTCCCCATCGTTGGGTACATCATAATTAATAACCAAATCAATATCGTCAATATCAATACCTCGGCTAAGAATATCCGTAGCTACCAGTATATTGGTTTTTTGATTTCTAAAGTCCTGCAAATATTGCTCTCTACTTTTTTGATCTAAGTCAGAATGAATTTCTTCTGCAGCTAATTTAGCCCGTTTTAATTCCGAGGTCAATACTTTTACGTTTTGCTTTTTAGAACAAAAAACAATGACTTTCGTAAATTTCTTGGACCTTAACATGTCCTTGATAATGGGCACTTTTTGTGCTTCATACACCACAAATGCCTTTTGGGTAATTTGTTCTGGCGGTTTCGAAATGGCAATATTAATTTCAACAGGATCTTTTAATATTTTTTTCGCCAAGTCTCTCATTTTCACCGGCATAGTTGCAGAGAAAAGTAAATTTTGTCGCTCTTTAGGTAAGAAGGTGGTGATTTTGGCAAGGTCTTCGCTAAAGCCCATGTCCAACATTCTGTCTGCCTCATCCAACACTAAATACTTTAATCCCTTCAATTTAACATAGCCCATATTTAAATGCGCAATCATGCGCCCTGGTGTACACACTACTATATCCACCCCGCTAGTCAATGCTTTTTTCTCGGCAGTAAATGAATTGCCATCACCACCGCCATAAACAGCAATGGAACTCACATCGGTAAAATAAGAGAGGCCTTCAATACTTTCCGCAATTTGAATTGCCAGCTCACGCGTAGGTACAATTATCATTGCATTAATATCCCCTGCCGTATGTGGCATGGTTAATAGTCGATGTAAAAGTGGTAATAAAAAAGCGGCAGTCTTTCCAGTTCCGGTTTGCGCTGCAGCAATAATATCCTTTCCCTCCAAAATAGGCACCATTACTTGTTGTTGCACAGGCGTGGCTGTTTCATAACCCATTGCATCAATTCCTTCCAATATCTTCTCGTCCAGCCCTAAATCAATAAATTTCAATTTGTATAATTTTACTAAGTAATCCCTACAAAGGTAGTGAAACTTAAATGAACGCTGTATTTTCAAAATTCAACCCCAATGCCAGGGGCATAATGGGTATTCATAATGAAGAAAAAGATAGATATTCGCATATAATTTCAAAAATAAGCAAGCAATGAAACAAGTAGTACTTCATAAAGCCAATACCCGAGGAGCTGCAAACCATGGATGGTTAAATAGTTTTCATAGTTTTAGTTTTGCCGGCTATTACAATCCCGAAAGAATTCACTTTGGCGCTTTACGTGTGTTAAATGACGATACCGTGAGCGGTGGCATGGGATTTGGTAAACACCCCCATGACAATATGGAAATTATCAGTATTCCTTTAGAAGGCGACTTGGAACATCAGGACAGTATGGGCAATACCACCGTGATCAAAAATGGAGACATTCAAGTTATGAGTGCGGGCACTGGAATACAACATAGTGAGTACAATAAAAATAAAAACGAAATAGTAAAGTTTTTACAAATTTGGGTGTTCCCGAATAAGAAAAACGTTACTCCTAGGTATGATCAAATTACTTTGAATCAAAATGATCGACATAATAAATTACAACAAATACTTTCTCCGAATGCCAACGATGAAGGTGTTTGGATTCACCAGGATGCATGGTTTCATTTGGGCAATTTTGAAAATGAAAAAACATTTGAATATCCACTAAAGAAAGAAGGAAACGGAGTATATGCCTTTGTTTTAAAAGGTAGTTTTTTAATGGATGGCGAATTGGCGGAAACCAGGGACGGTATGGGAATAAGCGGGGTATCTACAATTCACTTTATTGCAAAAAGTGATGACGCCGAAATATTGTTAATGGAAGTGCCAATGCAATTAAGTTAAATAAATGCATTTAAGCTAATTATAAGAGTAGCTTCATCATAATATCTGTTTGCGCATCATTGCCTAACATAAATACATGTTTATCAAAGGGGACGAATCCATTTTTTTCATAAAATGCCAATGCGCGGTGATTTTCTTCCCAAACGCCTAACCATACATAGGTAGCATTTTTTGATTTTGCCAACTCAATGGCTTTTTCAAAAAGTAATTGCCCAATTTTTTTACCTAAGTATGCCTTGTCAACGTAAATGCGCTCAATTTCAAAAGCATTCAAGTCTTTAAGTTCCGTTTGTGCATCACCGGCATTCACTTTTAAATACCCGATGACCTGCTCGTATTCTTTTGCGAAAAAAAATGCAGAATTGGGGTTAGTTATTTCTTGGGTGAGTTTTTCTACCGAAAAACTAGATGTTAAATAAGCTTCCATGTCCTCGGCAGTATTTTGCGCAAGAAAAGTTTGCGAAAAAGTACTGCAACTAATGGCACAAAGAGCATCCACTTCGGCAACGCCAATAGGTATAATGGTAATGGAGGACATTGCTATTTGTAAATTAAAGTAATCCAAATGTAAGCAAAAGGATTTCAAAAATTCAACCCTTTTACAATTACTGAATTGCTTATTTTTTTACTTTGTATTTAATGGTTCTTGCATCCTGAATGACTCCTTTCCATTTATTTTATGATATCCCATAAAATGGGTAAATTGAAGGATACAAATAAAGCGTATGAAAAAACATATCTTATTCATTTTGTGTCTGTTACAGTTCACCCAACTATTGTATGCCCAAGTAGACCTCTCCAATGCCCAAGCGAGTAAGGCCGAAGAGGGGGTAAAGCAAATGATGCAGGAAGAAAAAGTGGTGGGGCTTTCAGTGGCGGTAGTAAAAAATAATAAAATCATTTATACGCATTCGTTTGGGATGCAGGATATTGAAAAAGGAATACCCCTTACAGACAAAGCTATTTTCAGAATTGCTTCCATCTCAAAATCATTTACAGCCACTGCCATCATGCAATTGGTAGACGCAAAAAAAGTATCCTTGGACGATGACTTTAGCGATTTAGTTGGATTTAAAGTACGCAATCCAAAATTTCCCAATACAAAAATCACGCTTCGAATGATTATGTCCCACACTTCCTCGGTCAATGACAGTGAGGGCTATTTTTCTTTAGACGCGATTAATCCAGCTAAAAATCCCAATTGGGAAAAATGTTATAATAATTATGAGCCAGGCAAAGGCTATGCCTATTGTAATTTAAATTTCAACATGACAGGAGCGGTGATTGAAAAAATTACGGGAGCGCGATTTGATCAATATGTGAAGCACCATATTTTGGATCCGCTTGGAATATATGGAGGCTATTGCATTGATTCCTTGGATAAGTCAAGATTTGCTACTATTTATGAATACCATCAAGACGCTTCTAAATTTATAGCCTCCCCCGCTGCGTATGATCCACGCAGTGAGGAAATTAAAAATCATGTATTGGGAAAAACTACCCCTATTTTTTCGCCCACAGGGGGAATGAAAATTTCCGCTACTGATTTAGCAAAATATATGATCATGCATGCACGCAATGGAGCTTATGACGGAGGAAGGATTATTTCCAAAAATAGTTCCATACTCATGCAAACCAAAATGTCCGATGAGGGGAATTATGGTTTAGCGCTTAGAACAACAGACAAACTTATTACTGGAGAAACCCTATGTGGACATACTGGTTCGGCCTATGGATTATACAGTGCCATGTTTTTTAATGTAGAAAAGAAATTTGGTATTGTTGTGATAAGCAATGGTTGTGCCATCACTTACGATGCAGGTTTTAATACCGTAATTAAAAGGACAGTAAACACTTTATACGACGCTTTTATAAAATAATAATTCAGTAGTAATATTTTAACTATCTTGCTGATTATTAATGTAATACAAGTATAATTATGGAAATATTGGCTCCTTTATTTGGCATTTTCACATCCTTTATTTTAATTTATTACCTAAGTTCATTAAATAGGTCTAATATATTTTTAGCCTTATTTTTTCTTTGCTGTAATTTAATTGTGTTGGTTTATTTTGGTTTGCATTTTTCTAAAAATATATTTTGGCAAGGATTCTGTTTTGTAAATTGGCTTCCACTGTCTTATCTAATAGGACCCTTATTGTTCTTTTATGTAAAAACAACTTTAGCTGATAATAACAAACTAGCAAAATGGGACTTGCTTCATTTATTTCCCGCATTGCTATGTATTATTGTTACATTGCCCTATACAAGTTTGCCATTTAGCGAAAAAATGGAAACGGCACACCGTATTGTAAATATTACCAATGATTATCGCGTTCGATTTTATTTAATAGACTTTGAATTCATCTTAGTAAGCAGATCCATTCATGTAGTACTTTATGCTTTCTTAACGTTTGTCTATTTCCAATGGACAACCCATCAACGATTAAAGCTGAACAATGCATTAACCTCCAATCATAAAATATTACAAAGATGGTTTTTTATTTTATGCTTTATTCAAATAGTGATTGCCTTAAACACCTTAGGGAATATGGTGGTAGTGGTATATGGACATAACTTTACCTTTTTGGGCATTAAAGGGGATGTCCTTTTTTCGGACCGTCATTTTTTTGGACTCAATGGTATTGGCTTTGTTACTCAAAACTTTTTGTTATTCCTATTTCCTAAAATTCTTTATGGAAATGTTTCTTATTCCGATGAAGTACGAAAGGAAAGTATCATTGAAGAAATTAAATCGAATCTTCCAAAGAAAATAAAGCCGAGTGTTGACTTAACAGAATTTGAAAATACTTTACAACTCTATTTACAGGAACTCCCATTTGTGAAAAAAGAATTTACCCTTTCCCAAATGTCTTTTGATTTAAAAATTCCAGAGCGATTCCTATCTACTTATTTTAATAAGGAGCTAGAAATTACTTTTAGTGAATGGAGAAAAAATTTACGTATCGATCACGTATCTACATTATTGGAGCAGGGAGAGTCAAAGAATTTGACGATTGAAGCCATTTCAGCAAATGCGGGTTTTGCGTCCCGATCAAAATTTATTGACGCTTTTAAAGAGCGAAAGGGAGTTACCCCTTCCGATTTTATAAAATCTATAGAATAATCATTGGATTGTCCTTATTAGGACAAGCATTCTTATTTAGGCATTAATCCCAATTGTTGTAAAAAGCCAAGGTTATCAAAAAAGTCTTGCTCTTCTGTAATTTTACCGTTTACTATGGTAGCAATGGTACAGCCAATCAAATCCACGTCCTTATTGGTTGCTGGAATGCCAAAAAAGTTACCTGTATGTTTGCCTTTAAATTGCCAGTGCTTTGTTATTTTATTGCCACTAGCCAACATTTCTTTAACAATGAATTGTCTATTAGAAAATCCAGTTACGTAGTTGGTATAATAAGCTACACAATTGGCTTTGCCTTTGGTTTCTGGAACCGTATGTAAAACAGCGTCCTCGGTGTAAGCGGTATTTAAAATGTCAATTTTCCCTTCATTGATTGCCACTTCCCAAACATTACCATAAAATTTAATGTTTGATTTTTCTAATTCAGCCTTTTTTGCCAAGGCACCGTTTTGTGAAAATGCAGCAGTTGCGACTAAGACCAATAATGCGGTGATTGCAAAAGAAATTTGTTTTTTCATTGATTTATATTTTTAGGTTGGGACTAAAAATATCCATTCAAAATGATCTGTTCCCTATTTAACACAAAAGATATGTTCCAAAATCATAATTAGGAACAAAAAATACTCTTTTTTGTTAATGCAGGCCTATTGACCAGTTGCCAATGGCATCCAATACCTCAGGCTCAATGGTGGTTTCCAGTTCCCCATACTCAGGAACAGTGCACTTGCTACATTTTTGAAATAAATGATTCAAGCCGTCAAATTGCTTGATGGTAAATTGTTTATTGCCTCCTTTCATTAAAGCGGCCGCTATCCCTTTCAAATTTTCAGCAGCAGGTACTTGGATATCTGCTGAACCGTTCATCGCCAATACCGGACAGGTCACTTTGTATAAAGTAGGTTGAGGATGGTAAGCGGCAAAGTATTTCCACCAATTGGTGAAAAGTGTTTCCGCCATCGTCCTGGCAAATTTATCAATATCCGCTGCCACATTCATATTGGTTGTTAATTTTACTAAGCTTTTATCGGTTTTATTAAACCATAGCTGCGTAATTTCCTTTGCTTTTGCAATGGCCTCTTCTTTATTTTCAATTTTAATAACAGTTTTCATTAATTGTTTATACAATGGGATATAGGCATCAATGGCTGAGGTGGGGATTCCTGCCGATTTGAAAACCATTTCGTTTTGCAATGCCATGAGTTCGGTTATTTCAATTCCCGGACCGGCCATTAAAACTATAAATGCGATGGACTTATTGCGTGCGGCGATCATGGGTGCGATTAAGCCCCCTTCGCTATGTCCCAATAAACCTATTTTAGTAGCATCGATCATTGGAAGTGATTTTGCATATTGAATATGCTCTTCCACATCCAAAGCAAAATCGGCAGTGGTGCTTTTGCTAAAATCTCCAGTGGATTGGCCTGCTCCTCTATCGTCTACCCTTAAAACAGCAAAGCCTTTTTTGGTAAGGTAATCAGCAATCACTGCAAAAGGCTTGTGGTCAAAAATAGTTTCATCTCTATCCTGTCTGCCACTGCCTGTAATTAAAATAACCAATGGGTGTTTTAACTGGTCACTAGGATAGGTTAAAGTAGCGCCGTAGGTTAATTTAGTTGTAACTCCTTCATAAGTAAATTCTTTGATGGTATAGGGGAAGGGTGGCTTTGGTGTTTGGGGTTTGATGACCACCATGGGAGCTAGTGTCCCTTTTAAGGGTTCCAAGTTGAGGGGAAAATTCATGCCAGCCTGTCCCCAGGTACCTTCCATTTTATCCCCTGTTGCATTTAATTTCCCAACATAAGTAGCCCCAATCATTTTTACTTCAATGTTGAATTGGCCATTGGCAAAATCGGTTTTGGAGGATGGAATTCCTTTCGCTTTTTGGATGGGCACATCCCAGTTGGAAGTATATGTATGATCGGCATTTTTAATACAGTGCAAAACAAGTTCAATTTTTTGCCCTCCCGCATTCAGCACACCCGACCAATTTTCAATTAAAGTTTGTGCAGCACTGTTGAATACAATGAATATTAAAATAATAAATAAGGTACTTTTTTTCATTTTGGAAAATTTGGTGCTGTTGGATGCAATATGGTGCAAATTAATGCAATAATGGAAGTCTATAATTTCTTTTCCATGTACACCACCCCTTCATTGGGATTATGGCAGTAAGCAGGTATTTCATAAAAACCATTCTTCTTGTATAAATGTAAAGCGGGCAACATGGTATCTAAAGTGTCCAAACGCATTAGCTGGTAGCCATTCATGGCTGCTTTGTTGGAAAGCTTATCTAAAAGTGTTTGGCCAATTTGCATTTTTCTAAATTTGGGTTTTATATACATTCTTTTCAACTCACAAACACCTTCTTCTATTTTTCGGTAAGCAGCACAGGCAACGGGCAATTCGTTTTCATACACCAATAAAAGACAACCCGTAGGACTGCCATACATGGTGTTAATAATAAAAAGCTCTTCTTGAAAATTTTGAAAATCCAAACTGATCTCTAATGAGTTGGCATACTCATTAAACAATTGAACCGCATCCTTTAGTTGTTTAGCATTGGTTGGAATGGTGTAAATCATTATGATGTTTCGGGATGAAGGAGTCTTATTTTCAAACAAAAATAATGTATTTAAAATAGGATATATAGCTTCAATTAAACCAATTATTACTATTTTCAATTCAATGTATTATCCCAATCACTTAATTGAACTCGAAAAAGGATTCAGCCTTTACTTACCTGATGCCCTTTTGGTAAAAAAAACCTTTGAGCAATTAAGTGAATTAGACGAAGACACACCCTTCCCTTTTTGGGCGAAAATTTGGCCTTCCTCCATTGCCTTAATCCAATTTTTGACAGAAAATGCAAACTGGATTAATGGAAAACGTGTGCTGGAATTAGGAGCGGGTATTGGACAACCCTCTTTAAAAATCGCCCATTTGGCCAAAGAAGTCATTGTCAGTGACTATAGTAAAGAGGCAGTTGAATTGATGAAAAAAAATATTGCACACTTGGCATTAACGAATACACAAGCAATACAATTGGACTGGAATAAAATGGACTACGCTATACAAGCCGACACTATTTTGTTAAGTGATATTAATTATGATGCTTTCGAGTTTGATTCCCTTTTGCAAGTCATTGAGCATTATATTGAAAGGGGTACTACCATCCTTATTGCAACACCTTTAAGATTGATGGGTGCTCCTTTTATAGAAAGTGTTCAAAAATATATTCAAAGCGTTTATAAACAAACAATTGCTGAATTTGACAACCTAGTTGAAGTACATGTGTATGTTCTCAACAAGTAATTACGATTCACTATTTCAAAGTTTTTGCAATTTCCCTATAGGCATTCGGAAGTACGAGTTTGAAACGCTCATAAGAAGCATCTGATATATTCTTATGATCAAAAGGAACGTATTGCACATAGTCCTTTTTTGCTCCGGCTACTCTTCCATACTTATACCCATAGGTAAACCAACCATCTGGTTGCAATTGTGTTTCAGCAAGCTGGGTATTTGGTATCGTAATAAAAAATTGATTGGGCTGCGTAGCTGTATTATTGGTTAATTGCAAGTTACGCATCTCCAAAAAAGCCTCTTTAGCCGTTTCTACCGAAGGATCAATGAGTTCAACATGTTTATTAATACAAGTTCTATATCGGTATTGATTGTCTTTTTTATAATCGTATAGTTCATTCAATACTTTAGCAATGGTATCTCTCATATAGGGATAATGTGTACAGCCCAATATCAACGTATTCATGGGTGTTTTACTATTTTGCTGCAACATCTTCTCCAGCAAAGTCACTAAGTGATAGCGAACATAATTGGCTGGATCATTTAATTGTAAATCCAAGCAACTTCCTTTGTCATCGAATTCGCATAAAAGTTTATTACTTGATTTATCAAATTGGTAGGCAGTTAATAAAGTTGTATCAATGGTATACAATGCGTTTTTCATGGAAGGCCCCTTGTATTCTTTTCTTGCTTGCTTTAATGTATCTACAAAATAACTCCAGTCACGGTCAATACTTTCAGCAAGACCTGCGCCACCTTGACTCACAATCGACAACACTGGAAGTCCTTTTTCTTTTGCCATTGTCTGCAGGGTTCTTGGATAACCTTCGGAAGCCACCGTTCCTGCGGTTGCAAAAACGCCAATGGTACCTGCTCCAGCTTTAGCTTGATACGCCAGCGCTGCTTTAGCACCTGCATCGATCACCCCAATCACAGGCACTTGTATATTATCGGCTTTGAACTTTGTTTTAATATCAGCTAAAGCATAGGCAGTTGCGGTATTACAAGCAAGCACAATCATTTTAGCAGGTTGTTTATTGGTATTGGATTGCAATAAATATTGCATGTTTTTAAGAATATGCTCTTTTAATAAATCCGTTTTCTTTTCTGCAGCATAATTCCCATAAGGCATATTGGCTTGATCGGCCAAATATTCAAAAAACTCACTACTAAAATCTGGTTTACCATCCGCGCCCGCTTTACCGGTGGTATTGTTAAAAGCATCGAGGGACAACATCGCCTCCAAAACAGTCAATCCACCTGTCCCCGAATCAAACACGCCAATCGGTAAATTTTTGTTACCCGATTTTACATTTTGCGCAGAAAGATTGGTCGTAAAAGCAATTAAAAAGCCGAGGGTAATTATTTTGAATTTCATAAAGCTCAATTATAGGGCTAATGTAATAATTTTTCCTGACCTTCTTGTCAGTTATAGGCTTTAAAATCTCGTTTATACTGCAGCATTACCACTTATAAAACATGGCAGTTTGTACAAATATATGCTGCATTATTGCAGTAGCTTTGGCATGTAAATGATGCCCCCCATTTTGTCATCTCTATTTTAAAACCACTATGAAAAATTTGATCATTGAAAACCTGAACAACCCCGCTATACTTGAAAAATTGTATCGATCAGATAAGCTAGGTTTTGAGCAAAGCTTTAATGTATTGTATCCTGAATTTAAAGAGCAGCCGATTGTACAATATTGGAATGAGCGTATTAATTATATTGAACAAGCAGCTCAGCAAAATAGTAAAAAGGGATTTTGGACGGCTATTCAATTGGCAGTGATTGCTGGCCTAATTGCCAACATTTCAAATTTGCCTGGTGTAAATGCAGATATTTTCTTTTCAAAAAATTTGAGCTTTATTATTATCCCATTTTTAGCTGCCTTTTTTATGCTAAAGCAAAATTTAGGAAATCCTAAGAAGGGAGTGGTCCTGAGTATATTTGTATTGGCCTCTATTTATATCAATGTATTGCCGAATATAAATTCGGGTTCCTCTGTTAGTTTGGCCTATATACATCTTCCTTTATTTTTATGGTGCGTGTTGGGTTTTGCCTATTTGGGCAATGATGTATTTAATGCTGCCAAACGCATTCAGTTTTTAAAATACAATGGGGACTTTATTGTTTTGTGTGTAGTAATGTTTTTAGCCAGTATGTTATTTAGTGGCATTACTTTAGGCCTTTTTGAATTGATTGGATTAAAAATTGGCAGTTTTTACTTTCAATACATCGCTATTTGGGGCTTAGGCGCCATTCCAATAATTGCAACCTATTTAATTGAAAACAATCCTAAAATTATAAATAAAGTAACTCCTGTTATTGCGCAAATATTTACCCCGTTAGTATTCATTAATTTAACGATTTACTTAAGTGCCTTAATTATTAAAGGAAAATACCCGTACCAAGACAGAAATTTATTATTAGTTTATAATGCACTATTAGTAGGTGTATTGGCATTGATCTTTTTTTCAATCGCAGAAACTGAAAAAAGTAAACATAAAAAATATCACTCTATTGTACTGCTTGGTTTGTCGATTCTAACCATTATTGTGAATAGCATTGCGCTTTCTGCAATTTGCTATCGCTTATTTGAATATGGCATCACCCCTAATAGAGTTGCCGTTTTGGGTGGCAACCTGATTATATTTATCAATTTATTGCTTGTAGCATATCAATTAATCCAGGTACTGCGCAACAAAAGTGCAATTACAGAAGTAGAAAAGCGTATTGCCCAATACTTGCCAGTGTATGCAGTTTGGACCGGAATTATCGCTTTTATTCTTCCACTAGTATTTGGATTTAAATAATGCTTACGCAAAAACGGCAAGCGGGTAAAATTGAAGATTGAGAATAAATGGAGTATGTATAAAAATTTATTGTAGCAAGCTAATTAATAAGAATCCAAGAAATCATATTCAATAGAACGGTATATCCCTGAATTTAACCTACTTACCAAACGATCGTAATCTTCGTTATGAAAAGGAGAGTCGTAATTAAAGGAAGCAATTGTTTTTTCTCTATTCACTTTTGCCTCGTATTGGTCAGCAACTTGCTTAAATTTATTGTGTATTTTTTGATAAGTACTTTTAAAAGCAGTATTATTTTTTAGGTAGTTATACGTTTGAGGCTGATAATTTTTTGCATATAAAAGATACTCTTTTACAAAAAAATCAAACTCAAAGTAAGCAGTCATGCTACTTGATGTTTTCATAACCCATTTATCTAAATATTTTGGTCCATATAATTCCTTATAAACTGGAAACATTTCATAATTAAATTTAGAACCTAAATAATAGGCATTCATTTCGTCGAGTAATCCAATAACACCATGTTGCTGAGTTGAACTATTGCCATCGATATAGGTATTAAAACGAAAAGTTCTCAGGTCACCAGGAATCGTTCCTGTTAATTTTCGGGAAGGAAAAATGTAGGCTTTTTCAATTTCAATCCAAAAGTATTCCTGAGGACTTTGGTAAAATCCTTGATTAATATTGCGAAAATTAATTCTTGCTCCATTGACAGCCCTATTGGCTTCTTGGAAATACATTACACCTCCATATCCGTGGCCAATTTCATGCACATTGGTGGACATACTATGCAATGCACTTTCATAAGTTTCGAGTTCTAAATATTCATAAGTGTCTCCATTTTTTGAAGTAGACACGACACTACCTCCCAAATCAACGGATAAGCGACTTGGAATTCTATCATATAAATTTAAAAGGGTAGCTGAGCTAGGGGAATACATTTGTGTTTTTCGGATAATCCAATCCTTTGTGTCATACTGGGCAAAAGCAGTATGTAAACAAAAACAGGAAACTAGGGTTACAATGTATTTGATAGGGTTCATTATTGGAATTTTAATAAAAATAGTTAGAATATCTCCTAATTCATATATATATTTTGTTATATTTAATAAACAAAACAAAATTTTATGAGAACCTTAAGAAATTCAATCTGGCTTTTTTTGGTTTTAGCCTTGAGTGCAACAACCATTACGCTTGAAAGTTGCGGTAGTAAGAAAAAAAGAGTCCCCTCAACGAAAATTGGGAAAATCAAACCTGAAAAAGTTGAAATTTCAGGTGATTTAAAAGACTACATAGAAATTGTAGATAGTGAATATGATATAACTACTGAACCATGGGGAGATAAGGAAGATTATAATGCATATGTCAGTATTAAAATAAAAGCAAAAAAGGCAATACCAGCCAATAAATTAGAAAATAAAATTCCAAAAATTACAATTACTATGTTGGATGAAAAGGGGAATGCAATAACAACCATTTCAGAATTTCATCTTGCAACATACGGTGTTGACCCTAAAATAGTAGCTATTTTAAAAGATGGCAAAGGGGAAGAATCAATTAAATTTCAAGTAATTACTGGTGGATATAATCCAGAGAAAGAGGCAGACAAAGTTAAAAAATTCAATGCTACTTCAAAACTTGAAGATAAACCTGAAGAAACTAAAACAGAATCAACAAGTAGTTCAGCTAATACAGATTCAGAATCAAGAAGCGGGACAACTGATTGTGGCACTTTTGCAAAGGAATATGGTGAATTTGTTGACGAATATCTTATAGTGTATAAAAAGTACATGAAAGATCCTAGCAATACTGCGGTTCTTAGTGACTATACTTCATTACTTGAGAAATTAAATAAAATGAATGAGCAAAAAGACGCACAAAAAGATTGTATGAATGATGCTTCTTACAATAGTGAAATATTAAAACATACACAAAGATTCACTAAAGGTTTAACTGAAAAATAAATTTAAATTATAGCTTAAAAAAAAGTGAATGTTATAAGCATTCACTTTTTTTATTGATAAATGCATAGCTTATTAATTAATAAACTCTAAAATATCAGCAGGTTGACAATCCAGTACTTTACAAATGGATTCCAAAGTGCTAAAACGATTAGCTTTTAGTGAAACCACTCTCGTCACTGAGCAATTTGAACCAGAGCAACAGAATCCCGAAGAAATGCAACAAATGGGCTGGCAAATGATATTAAATAATTTTAAAGAATATACCGAAGGGCATTAGCTGTCGGTTATTGTGCAATTTTTCCAAAAAACGATACAATTTAGGCTTAAAATGGTGAAAAACAGGGTGATTCAGCCAAATTTCCCTCTCTTTTAATTTCCTTTGGATTGTAAATTTTAACTACCTTTATGTTCTAAAACACAATTTTATGGACATATTTTCAGGACAACATATTATATTGATTTTGTTGATTGTTTTATTGATGTTCGGTGGTAAAAAAATCCCTGAACTAATGCGTGGCTTGGGTAAAGGTATCCGTGAGTTTAAGGACGCAAAGGATAACGTGAAAAGAGAAATTGACGGACATATTAACGATGAACCAGGTTCCAATTCTAATAAAACCAATTCAACTAATCCATAATTAGTTAATCGTATTGTAAAAACCTCGCAGTGACTCGCTGCGGGGTTTTATTTTTATTAACCAGTATCACGCAAATTTTTCTATAATATAATGGGCCTTTTTTCTAAAAAATCTAATGGAGCGCCAAGAGCTGAAATGTCTTTTATTGAGCATATTGATGAGCTCAGAAAGCATTTGTTTCGTTCTGTCATTGCCATTATTTTAGGCGCTATTGTGGTGCATATATTCAATGAATTTATTGTACAAAAAATATTGATGGGACCAACCCATTCTGATTTTCCCACTTATACCTATTTATGCAAATTAGGACAAAAGTTATCCTTGGGTAATATGATGTGCTTAAGCGAAATCAAGGTCAACATGCAAAGCAGTTCTGTTTCTGGACAATTTGGCGTTTATGTAAACGTATTAATTATTGGGGGTTTAATTGTTGCCTTCCCTTATGTGTTTTGGCAATTCTGGAAATTTATAAAACCAGCCCTAAAAACAAATGAGTTAAAAAGAACCAAGGGTGTAATATTTTGGGTGTCTACCCTGTTTTTTTTGGGTATTTTATTTGGGTATTTTGTAGTGGCACCTTATACCGTAAACTTTTTCGCCAACTTTACCATTGATAGTAATATTCAAAATATTTGGACCATATCAAGTTACTTTAGTACAATTGTTCCCTTAATTCTTGGGTCAGGTATTACATTTCAATTGCCATTGGTATTGTACTTCTTGGCAAAGATTGATGTAATCAGTGTTGCCTTTTTGAAAAAATATCGTCGTCATGCCATTGTAATTATTGTAATTGCAGTATCAGCCATTACGCCGCCCGATATGTTAAGTACCATTATTTGTAGTATCCCATTGGTATTACTTTATGAAGTAAGTATTTTATTGTGCAAGAAAGTAGAAAGGCAAAAGCTTAAGGAAGAAGGTGCTACAGATTGGGAATAGAAAACTCCAATAGGCGATAGTCCATGGGTCAGCTATTTTGGCGCCTTCAGAGACAAGTATGGTGTAGAGTGGATGGTGGATTATACAGAAAAATAATTAATGAAAGCTAATTAAAAATTGGCTTTACCTACATAATAAAATTTATAAAAATATGAATAAATTCAATTTCGTAAATTTTTTAAAAATATTATTTATTTTAATATTTTTAAATAGCTGTAGTCAAAAAAATAATACTGAAGCCGTATTCGATGAACTCGATAAAAAGGGTATAAAAACTATAGATGATCTTGAAAATTACCTTTTCAACGATTCAAAAAAAAATAAAGAACTAGATACAATAAAAATTGACTCAAATTATAGGTCACGAGTTGTAAACATTTTATTGACTGATACAAATTATAGAAGTAAGGGAGATTCTTTGATTGTAGGTTATTTTGGAAAGATTAAATTAAATAATGGCATCAATATTGGAAATTCAGTAAGGGATATGCTTGGTTCAGATTTTTCGAATCCTGAAATAAAAAACGCCTCTATTGAGATGGTAAGAAATTTATCAACTGTTTATGGAAAAGAAAATTTTGCAATTAAATATCTTGAAAAAAGAGTTGAAGAATTAAGTAAAAAATATAATTAGTCAATAAATTTTATTTTCTACCAACTCCAATTGGAAATAGCAACAGTCGATTCTAATTTGTTTTCAATATTATCTGGGAGGGCACTGAAAAAATTAATGCCTGTTAATGCTTCCACTTGATCAATGGTGCAAACAAAAGTTTTTAAATTGGCACTGCTCCCTTGGTTATTAAGCATCAATGCAATTGCCATTTGCTCTATGCCATTGTCCTTGTAAATGATTTTGTAATAAGCACAGGGTACAGCAATTGTTCCATTGTTAATGGCCCCGCAGCTATTGTTTAAAATTGGACCCGTAGCAACATAAACACCATTTTTCTCTAAGGCCCATGTTCTAACTCTGTCTTCAAGGGTGGACCAAATGCCTCTGTTAAAGCTAGGGGCCTGGGGCGACATATTGGACATAAAAAAAGTCTCACTCATCGCATTTAAATTCAAGGTCATGTCTGCAGCAGGACAAAGATGCCCTCTATCATACCCACTTCCCGTATAGTCGGTAGATTTGACTGGATTGTTTTTCACCAATGGATCCACTCTAAAATCATCCGTTCTTGTTTGTGTCCCATTAATTAATGCAGGCGTTAAATGATAAAACACCCACTCAGCCTGTCTGTTGGCCTCGCTATAGGACAAAGCATAGTAAGTATGATTAATAACGTAGCCCTTACTGGTTGTGGGCAATAAGGAAATGTTGGTGTTGGGGGTAGCTTGTGCTAAGGAGCTATTGGTTTCTTTAGAACAAGAAAATAAAAAAACGAGATAGCAAAAAAGACGAATCGAATATTTCATAACACCTATAGGTAGTTATATGCAAAATAATTAAAATATCTTAAGTATTAGAATACTTGCTAAGAAATTTGGGGTTCTACACGGTTAACGAACATAAGTAGCGGACTTACCCATAAACAATTCGCTATAAATATTGTTTATAAAGCCAATACCAGCTTAGATCCATGTCAAAATCAGTTTCGCTCTTATTTCCGCACCAGCTTTATAAAAACAATGCTATTGTTCAACAAAATCGCCCGGTGTACTTGGTGGAGGAAGGCCTTTATTTTAATCAATACTCATTTCATCAACAAAAATTAGTGCTGCATCGGGCAAGTATGCAATTTTATAAGCAGTATTTATTAAATCAGGGGCTAGAAGTTCAATACATTGATGCTGCGCATCAGCATAGTAATTGCGCCTTGTTAATTGAGGATTTAGCCAATAAGGGTGTAACTGAAATTCATATTTATGCAGTCATTGACAATTGGTTAATGAAAAGAATTGTTACTGCATGTGAAAAATTTAAAATTTCACTGCAGGTGTTGGACAGTCCCAATTTTTTAAACACCACTTCATCGGTTGCTGATTTTTTTGATAAAAGAAAAACCTATTTTCAAACTGATTTTTATACTTGGCAAAGAAAGCAGCGAAAAATATTAATAGAGAAAGACGGAAAACCCATTGGCGGAAAATGGACATATGATGCCGAAAATAGATCCAAGTTCCCGAAGAAAGAAGTGGTGCCCAATTTGCCACTGCCCAAGGAAAATGAATACATACAAGAAGCACATAGTTATGTACAACAAAATTTTCCCGATAATTATGGAGCACTCAATGGCCCTCATTTATTTGCCACCACATTTAAGGATGCCGAGGATTGGCTTGATGAATTTTTATCTAATAGGTTTGAGAAATTTGGTATTTATGAAGACGCTATTGTCACTAAGGAAACAGTTTTACACCATGCTGTGTTAAGCCCCATGTTGAATATTGGATTACTCACGCCGGAGCAAATCATCAATAAGGCCCTTATAATAGGTAAAGAAAAAAATATTCCATTAAACTCATTGGAAGGTTTTATTAGACAAATAATGGGATGGAGAGAGTTTATTAAAATTGTGTACGAGCGCGAAGGAACAAAGCAGCGGACCACCAACTACTGGAAGTTTACCAGAAAAATTCCGGAAAGTTTTTGGAAGGGAACCACCGGCATTCCCCCCATTGACAGTACCATTCACAAAATTTTGAAAACAGGATATTGCCATCATATTGAAAGGCTTATGGTATTGGGCAATTTCATGCAATTGTGTGAATTTGATCCTAATGAAGTGTACAAATGGTTTATGGAAATGTTTATTGATGCCTATGATTGGGTTATGGTACCTAATGTATATGGAATGACCCAGTTTGCCGATGGAGGCTTAATGACTACAAAGCCCTATATAAGTGGAAGCAATTACCTCATGAAAATGAGTGACTACGAAAAAGGAGAATGGCAGGGCATTTGGGATGGATTATTTTGGAGGTTCATGCATGAACATCGTTCCTTCTTTTTAAAAAACCCAAGGCTAGGTATGTTGGTGGGTACATTTGATAAAATGAGTGCTGAAAAACAAACAGCACATTTAGAAAAAGCAAACAATTATTTAAAAAGCTTAGACATTGCATAATATGAATACACATTTAACAAGTAAGGCTTTGATGGAAATGGAGCAAAGAGAAAGAGCACAATTAATAAATAGTGTTGGAGGTTTTAAAAGCGTATGCTTAATTGGAACAAGCAATGAAACAGCGCAAACTAATTTGGCCATATTTAACTCCATTCTACATATAGGTGCCAATCCGCCATTGATTGGTTTTATGATGCGTCCCGACTCCGTGGAACGACATACGCTAGCAAATATTTTAAGTACTGGTTACTATACCATTAATCACATCAACGAATCTATTTACAAGCAAGCACATCAAACATCGGCAAGGTATCCAAGCGAGGTTTCAGAATTTGATGCCACAGACTTAACCCCTGTATATAAAAATGACTTTAAAGCACCCTATGTAGCGGAGAGTAGGATTCAATTGGGTGTTGAGTTTAAGGAGCGCATCAACTTAACAATCAATAATACCATTTTGATTATTGGTGAAATCAAGGAAATGTATTTCCCTAGCCATTGCTTGCAGGCCGATGGTTATTTGGACATTGAAAAAGCAGGGACCATTGCTTGCACCGGACTTGATGGTTATCATACTACGCATAGCCTTGAAAGGCTGCCTTATGCAAAACCTAGTTAAAGGGATCTAACAGGACGGGCATAATACTTACTGGAAATACTATAGTCCTCTTCGTAGCCTCCATTAAATTCCTTTAGCCAAACTCCATATTGTCCATACTGTTGGTTATTTTCAGTTGAACTCCAGTAATAGTCATTCTTAAAGCCACCAATTTTGTCTTTATTTTTAAATAAAATATTCAATTCTGCTTTGGTAGGTAACCTCCAGCCATTGCCGAGTATTTTACAAGCCTCCGTTGCTTCTCTCCAATCCACTTTGCCGCCAATATTCTTATCATTTGAAAAATCATTTTGAGCAATAACTAGTTTTCCTATTTTAATGGATTTCCCAATGATTGAAGCTGAGTCTATGGTTTGTCCCATCACTAAATAACAGGCAAATAACATTGGAATTATAAATAGCTTTTTCATTTTATAAAGTTTAGTATTCTAAGATATATAAAATAGTTAAAAAAGTAGCTATAGCGGAATGATATATTTTTAACTTATCTCCAATAATTAAGGTTACAGTTCTTGCAATTCTTCATTGAGTAAATATAATAAAAGATAGGACTGCCTTACACAATTATAAACAAAAGTAAGCGCTTACAAACCGTATGCAATATTTGTTTACCCAACTGACGTAGAAATTTCAATAAATACCTAAGCAAAAAAATAATATTTCATATTTTCGGTAAAAGAACAATTATGCATAAAATTTGGAGCCTACTCTATATCCTTTTAACTACATCTGCAGTTTTTGCTCAAAAGGAGAATACGAATGAGAAAAAACTTACCATTTTATATACCAATGACCTACATGCTCATTTAGAACCACAAAAAATTGGATGGGTTAACGAAAATAGACCCATTGGAGGCTTTGCAAATATTGCTAGTTTAGTTAAAACCGAAAAGCAAATTAATCCAAACGCAGTTTATTTTGATGCAGGTGATTATTTTACAGGGCCTTATATTAGCTCACTTACCAAAGGAGAGGCTGTAATAGATGTTATGAATCAGCTTTCTATTGACGCAGCCTGTATTGGAAACCATGAATTCGATCATGGTTGGCAGAATGTGGTAGATCAAATAGGCAAGGCTACATTCCCAATTTTAAATGGGAATATTTTTCTAAAAAATACAAACACGTTATTATGGAATCATCCTTATAAAATAATTATAAAAAATGGTATTAGAATTGGCGTGATTGGACTGCACGGTGAATTTGCTTTCTATGACACCATTTCCGAAGAAATGATACAGGGGGTGGAAGCAAGGGACGAAGAAAAATATTTACAACAATATATTAATGAGCTAAAGGACAAAACGGATTTAATTGTTTTGTTAATTCATGAAGGTATTCCAGGACGACAATCCTCAAAAGGAACAACGGATGTTAACAGAAATCTACAAAAAGACATAGAACTAGCTAAGAAGGTTAAAGGGCTAGACATAATTGTTACTGGACATGCACATCAAGGTACTCCTGAGGCTTTAGTTTCAAATGGCACTTTAATAGTTTCAACCAATGCATTAGGTATGGAATTAGGTAGATTAGATCTTGTATATAATGTGAAAACAGATAAAATAGTTTCGCATAAAAACAAACTAAGTTATATATACGATGATGAGATACCCAATGACAGTTTAACTCAAATGGCAATTAATAAATGGAAGGATAAATTAAAAACAATTACAGAGGAAAAGGTTTGTGCTATATCAAAATCACTTACTCGTTCATATGGTGAAGAGTCTAGCTTAGGAAATATGATTACAGATGCAATGATGCATGCATATCCAGACAACGACTTTGCAATTACAAATAGCGGAGGACTTAGACAAGATATAGATTCTGGTAGTGTAACTGTTGGAAATTTAATATCTGCATTCCCATTCCCAAATACTGTTGTTAAAGTTGAACTAAAGGGGGAAGCTATCAAAAAATTGTTTGAACACGCTGCTAGTTTAAGTAATGGCATTTTGCAAGTATCAAAACAAGTAGTTTTTGTTTACAACGAAAAGAATCCAGTTGGCTCAAGAGTAATTTCAATACATATTAATGGAAAGCTCCTAGAAAACGATAAAACTTATAAAGTATTAACGAATAATTTTTTAGCAGATGGTGGTGATGGATATATTACATTTAAAAATGCAATAAGTAAAAAAAATACGCAAGAAGTGCTAATGGAAAATATGAAAAGGTATCTAAGTACTTTCACCGTTTACAATCCAATACTTGAAGGCAGAATAATTGTTCAAAAATGAAAGTAAATAAGCTACAGAAATGTTTGACTAATTGGATTTAAATAATTTAATGGTATAGTCAAGTAAATCACTGCCTCCTATTTCACCATGCCCAGGTACAACCATTTTTATATTGGGATATTGTTGTTTTATTTTTTGAACCGTATTTGACCACTCAGGCACATTTGCATCCCCCAAGTATCCTTTGGTGGCATTTAGTTCTTTAATTAAACAGCCTCCAAATAATATATTTTCTTCGGGGAAATAGCCTACTACATTGTCCTTGGTGTGGCCTTGACCAAAATACTTTACAATAGCATGCGTATTTCCAAGGCTTAATTTTAAAGTGTCCTTAAACCCGTTTTGAGGCACTATTGTATTATTTGATTTTGCCAAATCAATAGTAGTAGCATTGCAAAATGAAGGAATATTAAATTGATGAAATGCGTTTAACCCCCCTAAACAATCCTCATGAAAATGGGTAGGAACAATGGCATTTATTTTACAGTGCAGTTTTTCTTTAATGAATTGAATTAAATTTTCAGCACTTTTATCATTGGTAGGTGCATCAAATACAACTACTTCGTTGTTGTTTCTAAAAATAACCCCATTACAAGGCACATTGCCAAAATCATTGGTTTGCAGAAATGAAATGTGCAAAAATGCATTTTCTGAAATTTGTTTTACTATTAAATCCTCAGAACGATATACTTCAATAGGTTTAAAACCTTTCGTATTGATGGCAGTTTGGGAATACAAACTTGCACATCCAAAAAAGGTAAGTACCAAAAGAAGTTTTTTCATAAAGTAAATATAAGAAAAAGCCATCATTGCTGATGGCTTGTCCATTGAGGCTCCCCCTTCAGGACTTGAACCTGAGACCCTCTGATTAACAGTCAGATGCTCTAACCAACTGAGCTAAGGAGGAGTGTTCCCTTTATGGGGTGGCAAAAATAATAAAAAATAACAAAGAACAAAACATTAAAAGAAAGAATTGGGCTTAAATCCAATAAATATTCCTTCGGGGCGCTGTTCTATAGGGTAGGTTTTTAAAAAATAGCCTTCTCCGGTGGTATTTCGGCCATTTTTCATGTCAAAAGCATAACGGTGTAAAGGACAAACTACCTGGCCTTGGGGATTTATATAGCCACTTGCCATCCTGCCACTGGCGTGGGGGCATTTTTGGGCAAAAGCATAGTACTGATCCGACCATTTAGCAAGGGTAATTTTACGCCCTTCTAGCTCCATTTCGAGCATGCCATTGTCACTAAATTCTAAACTCATTGGAAACTCCGTAATCAATACCCAATTCATGCAGTAATTCGTTGAGGGATTAAGTAAAGAAAATCGTTTTGTACGGATATTTTACCTGGTACATATCACGCACTTTATGAAGGATAACGGTTCTTAATTCTTCGATGTTTAATTTTTCAATGGCCGATACAAAAACACATTGGTTATTGGTAATGCCATTCCACCTTTCTTTTAACTCTCTTAAAATATCTTCCTTCACTTCATCCTCCAGCCACTCGTCAAAATATTTTGTCTTGTACAAATCCATTTTATTAAAAATAGTCACCACTGGTTTATCAAATGCTTTTAACTCCTGTAAGGTTTTATTCACCACCGCAATTTGATCCTCATACTGCGCATGGGATATATCCACTACATGCAATAACACATCAGCCTCACGCACTTCATCCAACGTGCTTTTAAAACTTTCTACTAAATGATGCGGAAGCTTACGAATAAATCCAACGGTGTCACTTAATAAAAAAGGCGTGTTTTCAAAAACTACTTTACGCGTGGTGGTATCGAGTGTGGCAAATAATTTGTTCTCCGCAAACACTTCACTCTTGCTCATTAAATTCATAATAGTGCTCTTGCCTACATTGGTATAACCCACCAGGGCCACACGTATAAACTCACCACGCTCCTTGCGTTGTGTGAAGGATTGTTTATCGATTTCTTCTAATCTTTTTCTAAGTAAAGAGATTTTATCTTTTACAATACGACGGTCGGTTTCAATTTCTGTTTCACCCGGACCACGTGATCCAATCCCCGCACCACTTTGTCTATCCAAATGCGACCACATTCCTTTTAAGCGTGGTAAAATGTATTGATACTGTGCTAGCTCCACCTGCACTTTTGCTTGTGCTGTTCTAGCACGTGCAGCAAAAATATCTAAGATTAAATCGCTTCGGTCAATCACGCGACACTTTACTTCCTTTTCAATATTAGCAATTTGGGAGCCTGTTAGTTCATCATCAAATATCACCATGTCAATATCCTTCGCGGCCACATATTGTTTTATTTCTTCTAATTTTCCCTTCCCTACAAAGGTTCTGCTATCCGGATGTTGTAATCGTTGCTTAAACATTTTAATGGTCATGGCGCCGGCCGTCTCTGCTAAAAACGCAAGCTCTGCCAAGTATTCATTTACTTGCTCCTCGGTTTGGTCCTTTTGTATTACGCCTACCAATACCGCTTTTTCTTCCTTTTTAATAATACTTTTCTTCTCTATCAAAATGCTTGTTTTTTCAAAGATAATCTAATGTTGGACGTAAATAAAAAACCCTCCATACAGAGGGCTTTCATAATTAGTTGATGTTGGATTATAAGCCGCTAATGGCAAGGCCTATGGATAACTTATTCATCACTGGACCAAAGCCATCACGTAATACGCCATTGAATTGGTAGCCCATGTTCAATGAATAAATGCCATAACCTACTCTTCCTGTTACTGACAAATCAGTTGCATTGAAGAAGCGCGTATTTTGTTGCTTCTCCACATGTGATTTACCATAGATAGAAGCTCCCGACGCTGTTTGGTAATCCTTAGATTTTGAATACGCTTTTAACAAAGTACCCAATTTTACGCCAGCAGCTAATTTCCAGGACTTACCCGGATTGGCAGGATTGCTATAATACCTTAATTCAACAGGGGCTTGAAAATAAATGGTGGTTAGTTTTTGTTTAGCAAAAAAGTTCGACGCTGAATCTACCCGCTGAAATGGCAATATATTTCCGTTTGTTTTAAGATTCACATTGGTGCGGTTGTCAAAATAAATATTACTGGATCCAATACCTGCTCCAAATGCAAAACTGTATTTAGGATTTTTCTTAAACGGCTTATCGTACATAAAGTACATGTTAAAGTGTCTACCCATACCAGATGTTTTAATACTGTCCGGGCGATTGGTCCACGCATCCGATCCGAACTGTATCATAAAATGATCGGCTGGACGACCCGTAAGGTCGATCTTAGTATCGGTATTACTTGAAGTTTGTGCCTGTGCAAACAATCCTATGCACAAAAAGGAAATGGTAGATAAAATTACTTTCTTCATTCCGCAAAAATAGCTGAAAAAAAGGGTAGATACCCTTAAAAAAGGTTAAAAATTACGTAAGTAGGACTGAATAGATAGTCAAATTTTACTATTTTTGCCGCCTACATCGAAAGATGCGGGCCTATAGCTCAGTTGGTTAGAGCACCTGACTCATAATCAGGGGGTCCCAGGATCATGCCCTGGTGGGCCCACAGCCGAAAGGCAACATTATCAAGGGTTTATGCTGTTAAA
>CANKWR010000009.1 GCA_947487525.1 Bacteroidota bacterium | reverse complement strand
CGACTAAATCAGCGGCTTTTACGGCAGCAACTAAAGTGGTATGTGCATTAGAACCTACAGCTACATCAACCACTGTTTTTTGAGCTGACGCTGAGATAATGCCTCCAATTAGCATTGTCAATAAGAATTTCATTTTCATAATTTAAATTTTTGTTTGTTAATACTTAAACATAAAACGATTAAAAAAGTTCTAATTATTGAGTTCTTGAATGTTATTTAACAATTTTGTTAATTATTATAGATAGAATCTACAATTAAAGCTCCACAATAACTATTTAATCTGTATCCCCTGATATGTAAACTTTAATTTCTAAATTGGCAATGAATTGAAACAACCCAACGATTCTAAAAGTTTAGAACAACTGCCCTATGCAAAAGTATAATCCTAGTTTTACAACCGATTACCACTCAATCGTTTCTAGAATAAAAACAATTCATCCTGAGAAATATGCAAAAACCAGGAATTTTTTAAATGGAGATGTTACTTATTTGTCCCCTTATATTTCTAGAGGGGTAATTTCGACAAAGCAGGTGATGGATACTATTTTAAAAAGTGGCTTTACATTTGTACAAAGCGAGAAATTAATCCAGGAACTTGCTTGGCGTGAATATTATCAAAGGGTTTGGCAGATTAAAAAAGACCAGATTTGGGATGATTTAAAACAAGTACAGCCTGGTGTTGATCATTATCAAATGGTGGCTTCATTAATAAATTGTAATACTGGTATTAAGGTAATGGATGATCAAATTAAATATTTATATGAATCAGGATATATGCATAATCACATTAGAATGTATCTAGCATCGTTTACATGTAATATTGGGAAAGCGCATTGGAAAATACCTGCTAAATGGTTATACTATCATTTATTGGATGGTGATATCGCAAGTAACAATTGCAGTTGGCAATGGGTTGCTGGATCATTTTCTTCTAAAAAATATTATTGTAATCAAGAAAATATCAATAAGTATACGCATTCAAATCAGGTGGGTACTTTTTTAGATGATTCTTATGAACATATTGTTTCCATGCAAGTGCCTGATTCATTGACGGCAATTACTTCGCTACAATTAAACACTATTTTACCAGACACCAATTTTCCTTTACTTGACTTAACAAAACCCACCCTTCTTTACAACTCCTACAATTTGGATCCAACTTGGCGCGCAAATGAAAATGTTAACAGGGTATTACTTTTAGAACCATCTCACTTTAATTTAAATCCTGTTAGCGAAAATGTAATCAATTTTGTAATTCAGCTATCAAAAAATATTCCTGGCATACAGATTTTTGTTGGAGAAATACCACAAATTTTAGCCCTTTATAATGAAAGTAATTTGGATATAAAAAAAGTACTCATTTCCAAAGAACATCCTGCATTTGAATATTATCCCGGAATTAAAGACCAGCGGGAATGGATGTTCCCATCTGTTACCGGATATTATCCTTCTTTTTTTAAATATTGGGAAAAATGCAAACAATCCATCAAATGATAATATGCTATTTTAACTTAATATCAATTATAATGCAACAAAAGTCTTGATTAGTTGTTATAGATGTCCTACAAATAGAATATCTATGACATTTCAAGAAAAATTGGACCATTTAATTATTGATAAAAATACAATACCTGAAGCCTTTGTGTTGCCTGACCTAATTCATCAAAAAACATACCTGTCTGACGGAGCATTAATTACCTGGGATGGTCCAACCCATGAAGTTTTTTCACCCATTTGTATGCAAACTTCCAACGGAATAGAACGAATTAAAATTGGTTCTTATCCCATTTGTACAGAGAAAGAAGCAAAAATTGCTTTAGATGCTGCATGTAAAGCCTATAATGATGGTAGGGGGGAGTGGCCAACCATGTCTGTTTCGGAACGTATAAAATGCGTTGAAAATTTTATTACTAAAATGCTTGAACAAAAAGCAATCGTTGTAAAATTAATAATGTGGGAAATTGGTAAAACCTATGCAGACTCTGAAAAAGAATTTGACAGAACCGTTGAATATATTTACGCTACCATTGAAGCACTGAAAGATATTGACAGAGATTCGTCAAGATTTACAATAGAACAAGGTATTGTAGCACAAATTAGACGATCGCCATTAGGGGTTGTTTTGTGTATGGGTCCGTTCAATTATCCATTGAATGAAACATTTACTACCTTGATTCCTGCAATTATCATGGGAAATACTTTATTATTTAAGGCGCCTAAACATGGAACATTATTACATTACCCAATGCTTGAAGCTTTTAAATCATGCTTTCCTAAAGGGGTTGTAAATACAATCTACGGACGTGGAAATGTGATCATACCTGCGTTAATGGAATCTGGGAAAATAAATGTACTTACCCTAATTGGCTCTAGTAAGGTAGCAAATCAATTAAAAAAATTACATCCAAAAGTAAATCGCTTAAGAGCCATATTAGGACTAGATGCTAAAAATGCAGCTATTGTTTCCAAAGATGCTGATATTCATTTAGCCGTTAAAGAAACTGTCTTGGGATCTCTTTCATTTAATGGACAAAGGTGTACGGCACTTAAAACAATTTTTGTGCATCAATCAATTGCGAATGAATTTATTGAATTATTAAAAGTGCAGGTCGAAAAATTACAATTCGGGTTGCCTTGGGAAAAAGGAGTCACTTTAACACCGCTTCCAGAGCCAGGAAAACCAGCTTACTTAAATGATTTAATTGAAGATGCAAAATTACATGGAGCAACAGTGGTGAATGAAAATGGGGGGACCATTAAGGAAACATTTTTTTATCCAGCTATTTTGTTTCCAGTAAATCATAAAATGAAAATATACAGCGAAGAGCAGTTTGGTCCAATCATTCCGATTATCCCATTCGATGATATAGAAGAACCTATTCAATATATTATTGAATCAACACATGGTCAACAAGTGAGTTTGTTCTCGCAAAACAAGACAGAATTAGCCGGTTTGATTGATCCTTTAGTGAATCAGGTGAGTCGTGTCAATATCAATTGTCAATGCCAAAGAGGACCTGATAGCTTTCCTTTTACTGGTCGAAAAGACAGTGCCGAAGGTACTTTGTCTGTTGTAGATGCTTTGAGGTCATTTTCAATTAGGTCACTGGTGGCTGCTAAACTAACAGAGGAAAATAAGGAACTCATTAACGATATTGTAGCTTCACATGACTCTAATTTTTTGAGTACGAAGTTTATATTTTAAAGTTGGGTCTATTGCCAGCTTAATAAACAATGCACGCCTATAATTGTGCTGAAAATAGGACGAATACTTGCTATCATAAGAGCAATAAGTTCAATATTAATATGAATGAAAAAAAAGGATATAAATCAAACAATGAATGAAGTAACTATTAACAGTATTAGTTATAGTATAGATGAGCTAGAAAAAGATTGTTGGATTCAATTGGTCAATGGGGCTGTAAAAAGTAGCAGTTCATTTCATACTCCTTGCGTGGCTACCCTAAACAATGAATCACTGAGCATACGAACTGTTGTGCTTAGGAAAGCTTTTCCTTTGTTAAAAGAACTTCGTTTTCATACCGATATAAGGAGCAATAAATGGATAGAATTACAAAAAAACGATTCCATAAGTGCTTTATTTTACGATGCATCAACGCGTGTTCAAATCAGGGTAAAGGGTAGGGCAATCTTACATTTTAATGATACAATCACTGCTGAAGCCTGGCAAAAAACCACTTTATCTAGTCGGCGTTGTTATTTAACAGAAGCCAGTCCCTCTAGTTTTTCAACAATAGCCACTAGTGGATTGTCAGCGGAGATAGAGCAGGAAAAATTTACTTTAGCTGAAAGCGAAATGGGGGCAAAGAATTTTGGTATTGTATCCATACAAGTTAAATCGATGGAGTGGTTATGGTTGAACCATGCAGGCCATCGAAGGGCTTTTTTTGATTATGAAAATGACTGTTTTAGATGGATGATTCCTTAGCTATTTGTATCATGTAATTATACCAACATCTTTATGTGTATCGATATTGAAGTCAATTCGAATAAGATTAAACACTAAATTAATAATAGCCCTTGAATGATTAAATTTGTGCTTTAAAATTTGTAAATGATAATTCTACTTTTTCTTGTGCTACACTGGTATCTATCCTTATTTGGCCAAACGTTTTACTTACACCGCTATTCGGCACATAAAATGTTTACGATGTCTCCTTTTTGGGAGAAGTACTTTTATATTTACACATGGGTAACCCAAGGGAGCTCTTATTTAAATGCACGTGCTTATGCAATTTTACATCGCATGCATCATGCATATAGTGATACAGAAAAAGATCCCCATACACCACATTTTTTTAAAGAAGCATTCACCATGATGATGCACACCAGAAATGTATACAATGGAGTTTTGCATGGCACACTAGAAATCGAAAAGCGGTTTGATAAAAATTTTCCAGTCTATCCAAAAATTGATATAATAGCAGACCATACCGCTACAAGATTATTATTTGCCGGGCTATACATATTATTTTATGTTTATTTTGCAACAGCATGGTGGATGTACTTATTGTTACCCATCCATTTTTTAATTGGTCCTATTCAAGGAGATATTGTAAACTGGGCTGGTCATAAGTATGGGTATCGAAATTTTCCAGGTGAAAAAGACCAATCCAAAAATACCTTATTCATAGACTTTTTGATGTTGGGTGAATTATTTCAAAACAATCATCATCATGCCGGAGCAAGACCAAACTTTGCAGCTAAGTGGTGGGAAATTGATCCTGTGTATCCAATCATTAAGCTTTTTAACAAAATAGGCATCATTAAGCTAATACCCCTGAAATAATAATCTCAGATGTCTTCGAAAAAAGCAATCATTATAGGCGCAGGTGTAGGTGGAATGGCCACTGCAATTAGGCTAAGGCTGCTTGGGTATCATGTGCAAGTTTTTGAAAAAAATAATTATCCAGGAGGTAAATTAACTCATTTTGAAACCAATGGATTTAGGTTTGATGCTGGACCCAGTTTATTTACTAGCCCTCAATTAATAGAAGCGCTATTTACTTTAGCAAAAGAGCCAATGGCTCCTTATTTTAGCTATGAAAAATTAAAGGTGGCATGTAACTATTTTTATGAAGATGGAGTATGCATCAAAGCCTACACGAATAGGGAATCCTTTGCTTCAGAGTTACAAGAAAAGACGGGTGAACCTATCCAGAATTTATATCGATATTTAAATCATGCTTCGGAAGCGTACCATCATATCGCAAATATATTTTTAAGGTACTCCTTACATAGTATTCAGACAATCATCAAAGCACCAATCATCAAAGCCATTGGTAAATTAAAATTGGCCTATCTATTTAAGTCATTGAATATCTATAATGAAAAAGCATTTAAATCACCTAAACTAGTACAACTATTTAATCGATTTGCGACCTATAATGGTAGTAACCCTTATACCGCCCCAGCAATGCTTTCTTTGATAGCACATCTTGAACATAATGAAGGTGCTTTTTATCCGAAAGGGGGCATGATAAGCATCACCAATGCGTTATATGGCTTAGCAGTGAAACTTGGTGTTGAGTTTACATTTGGACAATCAGTTCAACAAATCATGATCAAAGATCAGGTTGTGCAGGGAGTAATGGTTAATCATACGCAACACCCTGCTTCCATTGTGGTGAGTAATATGGATGTTTACTTTACGTATAAAAACTTATTGAACGATACAGTAAAGGCAGCAGAAGTAAAAAAACAAGAAAGAAGTAGCAGTGCATTCATTTTTTATTGGGGAATGAATAAGTCTTTCCCAATGTTAGATTTGCACAATATCTTTTTTAGCACAGATTATAAAGCGGAGTTTGATGCCATTTTTAATACAGGACTACCATTTTATGATCCCACAGTGTATATCAATATTACCAACAAACAAGAGCCAGGTAAACATGCGCCAGTTGGCAAAGAAAATTGGTTTGTAATGATTAATGTACCAGCAAATAATGGCCAGGATTGGACAATGTTAGAGGACTTTTATCGCAAAGCCATTATCGAAAAATTGAATAAAATATTAGGAACGCAAGTTGAATCTTATATAGAGGTTTCAGAGGTACTCTCTCCAGTTACAATTGAGTCAAAAACAGCTTCTTATATGGGGTCTCTTTATGGCACAAGTTCGAATAGCAAGATGGCTGCTTTTATGCGACATCCTAATGATAGCAAAACAACTAGTGGTCTATATTTTGTAGGGGGAAGTGTACATCCCGGTGGTGGCATACCACTTTGTTTATCCAGTGCAGCAATTGTATCTAATTTAATACAGGACAAATACAAAAATCTTTCTTAAACGATCAATGACTTATATAAAAAAATATAACCCCCTTTATGTAGCCCTGCTATTTCATATTACTGGCGTGATAGGCATCTTATGTACGCCTTTTAAAGACTGGTTTATTGATAGCACTCCAATTGTGCTATTGACTATGTTTATATTACTTGTAAATACCCAAGTTAAATTCACTAAAGAATTTACCTTATTTTTCTTGATTGTTTTTATAATTGGCATGGCGACAGAAATAGTTGGCGTCAATACTGGACTTCTTTTTGGTCATTATCAATACGGAAAAGTATTGGGTCCAAGTATATTTGGAGTACCCTTAGTAATTGGTTTAAATTGGTTCTTGACTGTTTTTTGTTCGGGTGCGCTAGCCACAAAAGGAGTTGAGTTACTTGAAAATAATTTAAATATAAAAATTAGTAGGTTTGCCACTTCATTTTTTGTCATCATAGGCGGCGCAACCATTGCAACCTGTTTTGATTTTATTTTAGAACCTGTTGCGGTAAAACTAAATTTTTGGTCATGGGAAAGCGGACTAATACCTTTGTTTAATTACTTATGCTGGTTTATCATTAGCGCTATTTTATTAGGCTTAAAAAAGTATTTTCTAAAAATTAGGATTAATGATTTCGCAATAAGTTTACTTATTATTCAGGCACTATTTTTTCTAATCCTTAATTTGTTTTTATAACGAAGCCATCTTTTTGATTAAAACATGGAGTTTAATAAAAAAATATTCGGGTTCATAAAAGCTACGAGACCGTAAAACAAGAAAAAAAGCGGATATTAGCAAGCCATTGTAGATAATAATTTAAAATAAACCCAATGAACGATGCACTTAATGTTTTCAATGAGCCACTTATTGTATGTGGAACAATTCCAATGACAGGTGTATACCGAGACGGCTGTTGCAATACAGGAGCAAACGATAGAGGAACGCATACGGTTTGTGCAGTGGTGACGGATGCATTTTTGCAATTTTCAAAAAGCAAAGGCAATGATTTGACAAGAGATTACCCGCCAACTAACTTTAAAGGGCTAATAGAGGGGGATAAATGGTGCCTTTGTGTTTCTAGATGGATAGAAGCATATCAAGCTGGTGTTGCGCCTCCTATCATATTAAAGGCAACTCATATTAAAACCTTGGAATACATTTCCTTAGAAGAATTAAGCAAGTTTGAACACATAGCTTTGACATCCATGGATTGGACTGAATTAAATAATAAATTAGAAAAGACATTTAAGTTTGACAACTATAATTATGTGGTCTTATTTACCAAACAAGTGATGCAAATTGCGATTGAACTTGACCATCATCCAGAAATCCAGGTACATTATAATTTTGTAAAAGTACGTATCACGGATTATGAGAAAGGGGCTGTCTCAGAAAAATGTCACCGATTTATTAAAGAGGTTAATAAGATAAAATAATCAATTCACTTATCTACTTGGATTAAATCCTGTAGTTGGGTTCAAGATTAATTTTTAAAACTAAATATATACATGCATATTTTAAAACCGGGTATACTATTTTTTACTTTTCTTTTGCTTTCCATATTTTCATTTGGTCAGGATCGTTATAGCATAAAAAATGGGGACTCAAACGGTATTAATAAGTGGTACATGGGCAGACAAATTGCACATGTAATGAGTCATTACGGAATAGATTGGCTTGAAAGGGATGAAAGAGAAATGGAAGAAAATACTTCTTTATTATTAAAAAATTTAGCCGTAAAACCAGGTATGGTTATTGCTGATATAGGAGCGGGTAGTGGCTACCATAGTGCATTACTTTCAAAAATGGTAGGTACTGGTAAAGTTTTTGCAGTTGACGTTGAGCCAGAAATGATTATCTATTTAAATGAAAGAATAAAGCAGGAAAAATTAACACGTATTATACCCGTATTGAGTGCGGAGCAAGAAGTGTCTTTACCAGGAAATACCGTTGATATGATGTTGTTAGTAGACGTATACCATGAATTTTCTTATCCTTATGAAATGGCTTTATCAATGCGAGCTGCATTAAAACCGGGTGGTAAATTAGTACTTGTAGAATTTAGGTCCGAAGACCCAACTGTACCAATAAAGACCATTCATAAAATGAGTAAAGCGCAGGCCGTTAAAGAATTTAAAGCGGCAGGTTTTGTATTAGATGAAAATATTGATAATCTTCCATGGCAACATTGCATGGTTTTTATAAAGCAGTAATTAAACACATAAAATAAAATGATAAAAAATTTAATGAAAACGGCATTGGGAAGACTACGAATTATAGCCTTTTTGGAAGGCTGTTCGTTTTTGCTTTTAGGACTTACCATGATTTTAAAATATAAATTTTCTATGCCGCAGCCCAATTACATTGTTGGAATGGCTCATGGAATTCTTTTTGTTCTTTATATAGTTTTACTGCTTCAGGTTTCATTTTTACATCGCTGGAACATATTCAAAACCTTTATGGCCTTTTTTGCATCACTTATACCGTTTGGCACTTTTTATGCAGATAAAGTACTGTTTAGAAAATTTATTGGTTAAAACACTTAAATTTAATTCAGCGATTTTCGGCAATGTAATCGAAAAGTATTTTTTTAAGAGGTCTATCTTTCATTAACTCAATATCCAGCTTCCTTCTTCCACCTCGGCTTCCAATTCTCCGATCTCTCATCCGCAATAGCCGATAAAAACTTGCATTTCTTGTTGATTGACAGCCCTGGTATTGATGGCTTCGATCACCTGCTCCATATTCCCACCCAAATAAAGACCATTGGTCATTTGTTTGCCCCCATCAATGAGATCGGGTCGCATGTGCAATACAAAAAGGTGTTCTCTATCAACGGGACCGCCATCCAACAATGGAAATGGTTTACTTTGATTGAATTCGATGAGCTCATGCAACGACTTACCAAGGGGCTTATTGGTTACAAAGCCTACACTTCCAGCTTCATTGTGTTCGACGAGCAGGATGGTGGTATGCTCGAAGAAACTGCCAATTAACGCATCCGTGCTTTTGATATAAATTCCAGCTTTTAGCTCCATGGTATTTTATGGGGTTATTTTACCGTCTTCATTTGTATAATATCCACAATAAAAGCAAAAGCCATTGAAAAATAAATATAGCCTTTAGGTATGGCAAAATGAAAGCCTTCGGCAATCAAGGAAATGCCAATCATCAATAAAAAACTTAAAGCCAATATTTTAAAGGATGGATGTTTTTTGATGAAAAAACTAATGGGCTGTGAAGCGAAAACCATTATAATAACAGCCACAATAACTGAAGTGTACATTACCCAAAGCTCTTGTGCCATTCCAATGGCCGTAATGATGGAATCGATGGAAAAAACCAAGTCTAATAAAATAATTTCTAATAAAAGTTTTTTAAAGCTGCTCACTTTTGGAACTACTGGCTGATCATTGTTATTTGCCAATTCCGTTTTATGGTATATCTCAACTGTGCTTTTGTAAATTAAGAATAATCCACCTGAAATTAAAATTAAACCTTTGCCAGAAAAATTAATCTCAAATAAGGTAAATAAGTTTTGGTCTAATTTTAAAATCCAAGAGATGAGGGTTAATAAAATAAGGCGCATTGCCATGGCTAAACCTAATCCCCAATACCTTAATTTATTTCTTTGATTGTCCGGTAATTTATCGGAAAGAATTGAAATGAAAATAACATTGTCGATTCCTAAAATTACTTCTAAAGAAATTAAGGAAATTAAAGGAATGATTGCATCGAACATAACTGTAAATTAATTTTACAAATATAAGTTGGATAAACAGGCTAAAAAAATATACCCTATAAAATTGAGAAACTATAAAAAAATAGGCAAAGAAGTGCCTATTATTAGCACATAAACTAGTATTTTTTACATTTCGGTTTTTTACTTAAATTCATGTTGATCAATTGAAAAACCATAAACTGAAATAAAATGCAATTTTTAATTTTATTTTCTTGGCTCTCCATTTTCTTAGGACTAGTGTCTGCACCTAAGTTGAACATAAATCATAATTCGGATACGACTCCAAAATTTAAATTAATTCCTGCTCCAAAAATTACCTTCAATTCTTTTGTGGATTGCAATATGGCAGAAGTATGGATAGGAGATACTTTTAGAATCTTCCCTGGCAAATATGGAGAAGATCCATTATGGGGTTATGCAAAAGATTTAAAGTATTCAGATGGAGAAAATGCAGAAGTCGTTTTTAAAAATCCTGCTAGTAAGTTTTTTAATCCTACGATGCCTAGCAATGTAGCCATTGGGCAGAAAGGATTGCATGGGGCAGTATGGTTTGAAACTGTTTACCAGGATTCAAAAGATATTAGTGGTAAAACGTTATATGGGATTTACCATAACGAAAATTATCCTAGTACTTTGCCATACCATTCCAAAAGCAAATGAGGATACCGAAATATACTTTGGCCTCAAGGTTTAACTGGTCCGGAGAGTCCTGCAGCTGTTTGCAGAATTGGTGTAATGAAATCCATAGACGGTGGCAAAAGCTGGGATAATAGAGGCATTTTTATCGAGGATTATGATCCAAGAATGATTCGTAAGCCATTTAATACCTCAAACACTTTTGCGGGCGGTGTTGGCGACCCATCGGCAGTAGCGAGCGGTAATTTTTTATATTTATTTTATGGAGAGTATGGCTATCCTGGCGTTTACGATGAAAAAACTTATAATGTTCAAAAAGAGTGGAGTGGTCAATGTATAAGCATTGCACGTATTGCTTTGAAGGACTTGGATAATCCTGTTGGAAAAGCAAAAAGATGGGATGGCAAATCTTTTTCTATTGCTTATGATAGTTATGGGGTTCCTGTTCGTTCATTACAAATTCCAATTATGGAAGGCGGCGGCGGTGCTTCATCACCCACAGGTGGATTTCATTGGGGTCCTTCTGTAAGCTGGAATACTTATTTGAATTGTTGGGTGATGTTGATGGGTAAAGTGGAAGGAAAATCATGGCAAGGAGATAAAATTTATATCTCTTTTAATAAACATAAAGATTTAGGTGTTGCAAACAATAGCCAAGATTGGTCAAAGCCCGAATTAGTATTTCAAAAACCAGGTTATATTTTGTGGTATCCTTCTTTACAACCATTAAACGACCCTATAGACATCAAAGAAAAATACACTTCGGTTAAACTTGGAAAGCGGGCACGTTTTTTTGTAAAAAGAATAAAGCCAGGTGATGACGAATACGCATCAGAGCATTTTATTGAATTTGAAAAGTAATTAAACTACTTGGTATCATCATAACCGAACTTTTGATTCAGCGCAAATACTGCTTCAGCGGAAAAGTCGTTTTTGTGGATTAATTCAAGCTGTCCATCAATTAAACCTTTTTTGGTAGGTAATAATTTTGAATTTTTCTCAAAAATAGCATTGGCTTGTTCCTGATCTGATGTCCCAATTTGCTGAATAGCAGCGACAACATCTTCCATTTGACAAATGACAGATAAAATTTGATTTGGAATCCAAGAGGTAATTGGAGTACCTCCGGTGGCCATCGCATATTTTGTATTTGCCATGATATATTTTTGAACGAACTGCCAATGTCCGTTTCTGAAATGATAAATTTCTTCTAAAATTCCCAATAAATAACAAAGTCCAGTCACGTCTTTGTTATCAACTAATTTGCCCATTAAGCCTTTTGGATGCAATGTTTTCATTGAATTTTCAAGGTCTTTGAAAAAATCTTGTACACAGGTTGGGCGGTATAATCTAAGGTCTAATAAATACTTAGTAAGTTCATTTTCTGGGTAATAAAAAATCACCCCTGAAAAAATATCCTGCATTGGAATAATGTCATCCTGTGCGCCAGTTTGTCCTCTAAATGCTTTAGGCTCATCCCATACATTTTCATAAACTACACCATCGCCAAACAAGTCGGTATTGCCTTTAACACCCATTATAAATATTCTAAAGTCATTGTATCGTTGCCATCTTGAAGCTTTCCACATTTCTTTTCTACGCTCATTCATTTGCTTCATGGTAGCCCAATTCTTTTCTAGCAAATCCCCTACTGATTGCGCTCCTCCATCCAAGGCCTGTATCGTTTGCATGACCGTTCCTACTAAATTGGCTGAAAACCGATTGATATCAACATGCAACATAATAAAACCAACCTCATCGGGTTGCCCAGAAAAACGGTTACACATGGTAATGTTTTCCCAATTTAAATCACCTGCTTCGTCTAGCTTTTGGTAATTACCTAATGAATAGGCATAATGATAATCTAACCAAGCAAAAACGTTTAATTTATCGGCAATTTTACAAAAAGGCTGTGCAATGTTTGCAGGTAAAAAATTTCTTGCTTTTCCGTATTTTCCATCTTTTCTATATTGTTGAAAAGAGGGCTCTAATAAATAGGCTGAAGCTAAAAAACTATAGGATCTAAAAAGGGCTTGTAAAACAAAAATGTCCTCCTCTTTTTCAACGGTAGCTAAATGATTTTTAATGGCTAAAGTAGGAGCAACAATACCATCCTCGGTATTCAAATAACCAAACTCATTTTCATTTAATACAACTGGCATATGATCCAAAACAGCTTGTAAATCGGCATATTCACTTGGTAATTTTACCATGGGTGCTTTTACGGGAAGAAACCCATTTTCTGCACTTACATTAAAAAAGCCATCACTGTAGTTGGATAAAATAGACATAATTATAATTTAAAAATTAAAGCAGTTAGCGCTCAAATTAAGGAATTTTTTGGGAAATAAATATACTAAAATACCCCTAAATCCTGTCCATTCATAACAGGACCAGCATACTTTGACTTCACCTCCTCTAATACGCTTTGTAAAGTGGACCCAAAAGTTAATTGATGATTTAGAATAAGTAGTTTAGGCTTTACTTTATTTGCAATCTCCGCCAATTGATAAGTAGAAGTATGAAATGTAGAATGATAATCCTGCCATCTTTGGGTTCGTTTTTTTAAGCCCGCGTGGGAATACACTTCGTGTACTAAAATATCACAATCCTTTGCATATTTTATTAAGTTTTCACTGTAAGTGCAATCGCCAGAGATGACTATTTTTTTATCCTTTGTTTGAAACACAAACCCAAATGCATGCTCCCATTGACCATGTTGCACCTTAAATGCAGTTACTGTTAAATGACTATCCTTATAAATGAGTCCTTCCTTAATTTCATTGGTATGCACCTGATAAGCTATTGCATCTCCTTTTTCTAATCCATTAATTCTTATGGCGATGTCTTCCTGATAAGCATTCATTAATTCATTGGTCATTTTTTTTAATCCAACAGGACCGTAAATAGTGATAGGTGCATTTCGATCTAAAACAGCAGGCGTTAAAATAATATCGGCCAAGCCGATCGTATGATCGGAATGTAAATGGGTAATGAATAATGTTTTTAATTGCGCCGCCTCCAATGAAGGGAAGCCAAGTTTACTTGCTTCCGCCGCCCTTCTTACCACGCCAGGCCCACAATCCACGATATAGGAGGTATTGTTAACTACAATTGCCAGTGAAGGACCCGATTTATTCGGATCAGCAAAAGGAGTCCCTGTTCCTAATAAAACGAGTTTAGTAGCGCTATGCTGAGCCTTTATAGGGTCATTGGTGCTCAGGAATAGTATTGCTATGAATGCGTATTTCAACATTGCTTTAATCACTAGTTATTTGGCGTTGAGGGTCCTTTACGCATTGCTTTTACTTGTCCTGGCCATAGATTAGGTTGACCTGTAAGTTTATTGGTTCCTAAATCTACTTTGTCTCTTGGGAAGGTTGCATTGTCTTCGCAAGCCATGTAAACCAACATTGCAGTAAGCATGGCATTGTTTTTTAAATCATCAAAAATGATTTTATCATATGTGTCTCTATTGGTATGCCAAGTATAATTAAAGTAGGACCAATTTAAGGCGCTCAATGAAAAACCTGGTGCACCCACTGCGATAAAAGAAGCGTGGTCACTTCCGCCGCCGCCCGGCGTGCCAGGGAAATTAGTTTTAATTGAATCTTTCATACTGCTAGGAACAGCAGCCAACCACCTTGAAATAAATTCACCAGCATATTTAAAACCCTGCCCTGAAATATTTATAATTCTACCGGTACCATTGTCCTGATTAAACAATGCCTGTAATTTATTCACCACTTCGGGATGATCTTCCACAAATGCCCTTGAGCCATTCAATCCTTGTTCCTCGCTGCCCCAGTGTCCCACTAAAATGGTACGCTTAGGATTTGGATAGACAAGCTTTAAAATACGCATTGCTTCCATCATTGTTAAGGTACCAGTACCATTATCCGTTGCACCCTGTCCTGCATCCCAGGAATCAAAATGTGCAGAAAGCATCACGTATTCATCGGGCTTTTCGGTTCCTTTAATTTCTGCAATGGTATTAAAGTTAGGAACGACTCCTAAGTCTTTAGAATCTGTTTGAATACTGATGATTGGGTTGTCTCCAGCCGCTACTAAGCGGTATAAAGTTCCGTAATCTTCCAAAGCAATATCAACAGTGGGGATTTTTGTAGTAAATGCGTTAAAAATTTTATCTACCCCAAAACCGTTAGACCAGCCATTGGTTAAGATGCCCAGTGCACCGGCTTTTTCTAAAACTATAGGAAGCATTTTGGATGAATGCCCTGTTTTATTGATGCGTTTACGCCAAGCTTCAGTTAGTTCAGCACGTTCTTTTTTCAATTTATCAAAGGACTCCTTGGTCGCAAATTGCTGCCAGTTATCGTCGGGTCTTCCCGTTGGCTGGTTCATAGAAATCATCACAAATTTCCCTTTTACATTGGGTAACCAATTTACAAATGCGATGGAGTCTGCTACATCGGGTAGGATCACAATTGCTGCTTTAACTGATTTTCCTTTTGTAGAAGGACTCCATGACAATTGGGTTCCCTCTAAACTTTTTACTCTTGGTGAAAGCATGTCAATATGTGTGATACCGCGCTCCCAACCTTTCCACTCGCCCCATTGCTCGTTGCGCGCATTAATGCCCCAGCTAGTATATTTATTCACTGCCCATTCGTTGGCCTTTTTCATTTGAGGGGTCCCTACAAGTCTAGGCCCAATGCCATCCAATAACTCATGCGCCATTATTTGTAATTGAGAATTATTGGTTTCCTCCTGTACTATTTTTTCAATGACTGTTTGTGCAGCTAAATGTTTAGTGGAAAAAATGCAGAGTAGGATAAAAAGGGTTGTTACCAACTTTGAATAACAAGCGCCAAGCGTTATTTGATTTTTCATATTGCTAAGTTTAAGAAACTTAATTTACCATCTTTTTCTATATTATCGCTTCCAATAATTAGATAAGCTTATTTAGTTGCCTGCAATACACCGGTACATTTAAGCATTTTGGTTGCTTAACTTAGTATTACAAGTCCTAATATATTGAAAATCAATTATATAGGGTATGAAAAGCCTATTCATCCACCTCCTAAACTCATATCCTTTCTTTTTTGCTCGAGGTTATTTACTTTTACCAAAATCGAATTGATCCATCTCAATATAAACCACCAATAATGGCACTGTCTGTTCAAGCGCAATTAAATAAATGGGGTAGTGAAAAAACACCCTTTGTATTTTTAATTGACTTTGAATGTCAAAAACCGAGGTGCTGGTCCTTACATGAACCCATCAATGATTTCAAATACAATTTCAATGGGTTTACCAATATTACTCCAAATTCGCCATCCGAGGATATTTTAGAGACTACTTTTGAAATAAAGAAAAGTCCAATTTCATTTGAAGCATATCAGCAAAAATTTGATTTTGTAAAAAAACAAATTGAATACGGGAATAGTTTTTTAGTTAATCTAACAGCGCCAACAAAAATTGCAACCAATTTATCGCTTGATTATATTGCACATCATGCTACTTCAAAATATATCTGTTATTTAGTGGATCAATTTGTTTCTTATTCACCGGAGACGTTTATTCAAATCAACAATGGTAAAATAGTGGCTTACCCGATGAAGGGAACCATTGATGGTGCTATTCCAAATGCCGAAGCATTGATTTTATCTGATACCAAAGAACTGGCGGAACATGCCACCATTGTTGATTTAATAAGAAACGATTTAAGTAAGGTTGCCACTAATGTAAAGGTCAGTAAATATCGTTATTATGAACATATTGAAACGCAACAAGGCGCGATTGGTCAAGTGAGTTCATCTATTGAAGGAACGCTTCCTCCTGAGTATCCTTCAAATATTGGAGACCTAATTTTTGATTTATTGCCTGCTGGATCCGTTTCTGGGGCACCTAAAAATAAAACAAAAGAAATTATTGCAGAAGCAGAACAAATGGAAAGAGGTTATTATACGGGTGTTGCCGGATATTTTGACGGGACTAATTTAGATAGCTGTGTATTGATAAGATATTTACAAGCCGACAATATGTATAGAAGTGGGGGCGGAATTACTGCGCAGAGCATCGCATTAAACGAATACGAGGAAATGATAAACAAAGTATATGTACCCACTTTTTGAAACCATTAGATATAAAAATGGGGTAGCCGAAAACCTACTATTCCATCAACAAAGAGTGGACTATACGCTTAAGCAGTTAGGAGCAAATATTAGCATTCCATTAGCGGAGCATATTATTGCCCACCCTGATAAGCCTAATTCGGACAACATGGTTTATAAGTGCCGTTTCAAGTATGATTTAACAGGAAATGCATTGGTAGAATTTGAGCCTTACTCCATAAAAAATATTGACACAATTGCAATTCATGATATTGGTCAAAATACCTATCCATTTAAATTTACGGACAGAAATTGGTTAAATGAAATTGTTTCCAATGCGGGAACAGACGAAGTGATTCTTACACAAAATGGGTATGTTAAAGATGCCAGTTATGCCAATTTGGTTTTTTTTGATGGGACCCATTGGGTTACCCCATGCCAACCTTTGTTAATGGGTACACGCAGGGCAGCACTTCTGAAAGCCGGCATCATCATTGAGGCGCCCATTCAAATTAAAGATTTAAATACATTTATTGATTTCAAGTTCATCAATGCAATGATGCTTTGGGAAGAAAGTATCCTTTTTCAGTTAGAAAAAATCAAAGGTCAATTTTAGTCTTTCTTTTTGTCTCTAAAAGCATCTTTACAATCCTGTTCTATTTAAAACATTTATGTTTAAAATAGAATCTTTAAATGTGAAATAGACCCTATTTCTTCCTTTTTTGTAAACCCTTTGAAATGAATTTTGTTTTATATGTAAACATGCAATTATGAAAAAAATTATCTTGCTATTTATCCCTTTTTTATTGACTCAATGTGCAGTCATTAAACCAGGAGAAGTGGGTATCAAACAACGTTTAGGTAAGCTTAAAGGAGAGCCTTTAACCTCTGGAATTATTGGCTTCAACCCTTTCTTAGCCCGTGTTGTTAGAACATCTACTCAAACCAATAATCTTTTACTTACTTTAAATTTACCAAGTAAGGAAGGATTAAGTGTTCAAGCTGACATTAGTATTTTATATCATATTGATGAATCTAAGTTCAAACAATTGCTAACGCGCTATGGTAAGAATTACGAACCCATCATAACGGCAATTTTCAGATCAGCTTCATCTGATATTTGTGCACAATATTTTGCGAAAGACATGCACTCCGGAAAAAGATCCGATATTGAAAGCGCGATTTATAAGAAAATGACTGAGAATTTAAGGGCAGTGGAATGATTGTAGAGAATGTATTAATGAAAAGCATTTCGTTGCCGGTGGGGTTAGCCTCTTCTATTGAACAAAAATTAAAGGCTGAACAAGATGCAATGCGTATGGAATTTGTTCTTCAACAAGAAAAATTGGAAGCTTCTAGAAAAATCATAGAGGCAACTGGGGCAAGAGATGCACAATTAATTCAAGCGCAGGGTTTAACACCTGAAATTCTTAAAATGAGAAGTATTGACGCTTTTGACAAATTAAGTAAATCTCCCAATGCTAAAATAATTATCACGGACGGTAAAATTCCATTCCTAGTAAAAGAGTAAAATACTTTTGCGAAGATCGCTATTTATTTTCCTTCTCCCAAGTATATAAATCTGTAATAAAGGCTAATTATTTATTGGCCTTTATTACAGATTTATATACTTTCACTAATATGGTAACGAAGTTGCCCTGATTGATGAAAGTTAAATTTATATCATTGAGAGAAATTTAACTTTTAATGTAGTAAATAAATTAATAAAATTAATCCAAGACCTTTTTCGTTGAATTGCGTAAGCTATATAAATAGAATGAAGTGATTGAAAATAAGAAACCAATTAAGATAATGATGTAATTCATTGGCTTATCAATAGTCAAAGACATTCTTATTAAAATAGTCGTAATGATAAAGCTGGCGTTTCTAAAAATAGTAAAAAATGAAAAGTGGTATATAAATGAGATAATAAGTAGCAATACATCCACAAAAATCATTATTGAAAAGAAATCGGCATAAAATACAGTATTTGGATTCGGATAATTTTGTTTTAAATACAAGGCTTCTATCATCATTGTTGACCATCCAATTAGGCTACTAATGCTTAATACAAATAAAATGAGTATCATACTTAATGAGACTAATTTTTTTATATTGATAAAATCATTAAGCTCATTTACTTTTTCAGATTTGTGATTATTGTGATAAATTTTATAATACAAAATAGTTAAACTTAGCATAATCAATGCAGCCACTAAGTCATATAATAGACTAATGAATTCTGGGTTATTAATACTAATTGAATTTTTTAAATCTAGGTCAGCAATATCATGAAAAAAACTTCTTAAAGTAATTAAAGTAATAACCTCAAATTGCTTTCCTATAAATTCAGATATAGATTTTGGAATGATAATGACCAGTAAAAATACTTCGTAAAATAAAATAAAGCTAAACGGAGTGTAAATTGCCTTTAAATAGCTGTGTTGTAAATTTTTGAAATAAGCAAAGTTATTTCCTAAAAAAATGAGCATTAAATGAAAAAGAAAAGCAAAAACTGCAACACGCAAAATTAACAGTTCAACTTTTCTTACATTTTTAGCATTAAAATATTTATCAAAATAATTACTTGAATATTGCAATAAACTATTCATAATGCGTACTTATTCGTTAATTTTTGCCTCTAAATTTGTTCAAGGCTAATATAAATGCTACACCAAATAAAATTGTTATAAATGCAGCAAAGTAGGGTATAATAGCTATCATTTTTGATTATTTATTAATTTTAGCAAAATAGCAAACCCTAAGATAGAAGGAACCCATAAGCCAATAAAAATTCCAGCTTCCTTTTCTCCAGTAAACCATAAATATTCTGAAAATATTAAGGATAAGAAGGCAGATAGTAACATAATAAAATCAGATATTGTAAATTTTTTGAACATAGTGTTATTTATTTATTGTAATATAGTTTTTTTAATTGATATTCTCGATGATAATTGTGAAAAAATTGTGGTAATAACCCTTTTTTACCGGTAATTCGCTGATAGTTTCAGGATATCTTTAATTTTTATTTGATGAAAGATTAGGGATGCTAAAAAAAAGTTATTCTACTTTAGCTACACGATAATCAAAGACTTATGTATAATGGTTTGTCCTGTGGTATGTTTGCCTAGGATTTACTTTTAGTTATTGCTTTCGTGAATTTAATTTACTGCTGAAAATAATGCTGAAGTAAAAAGGTGCTCACACCCGCAATAAATCCAATGAAAGCAATCCAGCTCACCTTTTTTAGGTACCAGAAGAAATCAATTTTTTCCATCCCCATTACTGCGACTCCTGCGGCGGAACCAATAATTAAACAGGAGCCTCCTGTACCGGCTGTAAATGCGAGTAGTTCCCAGAAATAATGATCCTGGGGGAAATCATTTAAACTATACATGCTTTGCAAAGCCGCAACTAAAGGAACGTTATCTAAAACCGCGGACAACAATCCAATACAAATGGCAACTAAATTGATATCGCCTACACTTTTATTTAATGCATTCGCCATTTGAGGTAAAATCCCAATCGCTTCCAGGGCGGATATGCTCATTAGGATACCAAAAAAGAACAATATGCTAGGGGTGTCTATTATTCTCAAGGCATGACTAACGGATAAGCTGCCTTTTTCATTATCATGCTTTTTTTGATGTATTAATTCCGTGATGGCCCACATAATACCTAAACTTAAAAGCATGCCCATATAGGGAGGTAAATGGGTAATTGTTTTAAAAATGGGTACAAATAGTAAACAGCCAATTCCAACATAAAAAATCAGGTTCCTTTCAAATGAATTGTTATTGAAATTTAAGCTTTGTTCAACTTGCGCCTTTAATTCAATTTTGCCTTTAATTAAATAATTGATAATTAATGTAGGCACTACCATGCTTACAAAACTTGCTAAAAAGGTTTGCTTAATAATATTCAATGGAGATATTTGACCCCCAATCCACAACATGGTTGTTGTTACATCTCCAATAGGACTCCATGCGCCACCGGCATTGGAAGAGATGATCACCAATCCTAAAAGCAGCCACTTTGTTTTTTTATCTTCCACCAACTTACTCAAAATAGACATCATTACAATCGTGCTCGTTAAGTTGTCTAATACCGCAGATAAGAAAAAAGTGATTATAGCGATTAGCCAAATTAACTTTGTTTTATTCGTGGTTTTAATACTTTCAGTAATATTTTGGAATCCGTCATGTGCATCAATAATTTCAACAATGGTCATTGCGCCAAGTAAAAAAAATACAATTTCACTAATTGCACTTAAATGATGAGAAAGTTGCTCAGTAATGAGTTCTTTATTAGAAGCATTAGAAATAATTAAAGTCCAACATAGGACTGCCGTAATCAATGCCGTTGCGGACTTGTTGATATTTAAACTGTGTTCAAGTGTAATTGCTAAATAACCTAATACAAATACGACGATTATAATTGTTACCATTTTTCTACTTCAATTGAAGTGTAAAGTACGCAATAGGTTGGGATTAAAAAACTAATTTCACAAGCACAATACGCTACAAAGAAACGCTTTATCTGATTTTTGAAAAAAGTAGCCTTTTACCTGCGTTCACATTTTTGATGGTCTCATTTTCATAAACGATGCTTCCATTTACAAAGGTTTTTACAATTTTACTTTGGAAGCTTTGATTTTCGAATGGGGACCATTGACATTTGTAAAGTATATTTTCGCGACTCACTTTCCAGGGATGGTTTAAGTCAACTAGCACTAAATCGGCATAATACCCTTCTCGAATATAACCCCGCTCTTTAATCCTGTATATTTCAGCAACATGATGGCACATTTTTTCAACTAATTTTTCAATGCTCATTTTGCCTTCATGCACAAATTCAAGCATGGCGGGTAGTGCATGTTGAACCAAAGGCCCACCTGATAGAGCGTTGAAATAGCTGCCGCTTTTTTCTAGTATCGTATGTGGTGCATGGTCGGTAGCTATTATATCAAGTTTATTATCCAATAGAGCGGACAATAGTCCCTCTTTATTATTTTTTGATTTAATGGCTGGATTCCATTTTATATTTGCGCCTAATTCTTGGTAATCTTGGTCAGAAAAAAACAAGTGGTGCACACATGCTTCAGCAGTAATTCTTTTATCTCTTACCGCAATTTGGTTCTCAAATAAATTTGCTTCTGCAGCCGTCGATACATGAAAAACGTGCAAACGATTATTGTGTTTTTTAGCAATTTCCAAAATTCGTTTCGTGGCAACAAAACAAGCTTCTTCGCTTCTAATAACAGGATGAAATTTCATTGGGATGTCTTCCCCATATTTTGCTCGATAGTTAGCTGTGTTTTGATTGATGATGCTATCGTCTTCGCTATGCAATGCGACAAGTGTTTCTGTACGGCTGAATAGTTTTTCTAAAAATTCTGGATAATTTGCTAAAATCCCTTTGTCATTGTTAAAATATAAGCCATCGTCTGTGATACCGCAAACAGTTTCATTATCGGTTTTTAAGGCCTCCTCTAAATTATGTTGACTTATTCCCATAAAAAAGGAATAGTTAGCAATGGAGGTGGTGGATGCAATAAGGTATTTTTCGGCCAATAGCTCCTGCGTTAAGGTGTTTGGAAGGGTGTTGGGCATTTCCATATAAGAGGTAATCCCGCCTGCAACGGCTGCCCTAGATTCGGAGTGGATATTCCCTTTATGAGTTAAACCTGGTTCACGAAAGTGCACTTGGTCGTCAATTATTCCGGGCAATAAATAAAGGCCTTCCGCATTTATTTCATGATAAGAACCATCATTGTATACCTGTATAGATGTTTCAATTCTTTCAATTCTTTCATTGGCAATTAAGATATCAGCAATTGTACATTTTCCTTCATTAACGATACAAGCATTTCGAATAATAGTTTTCATTTATACTTTTTTAGTGGCTCTTTCTAACTTATCATTGATGGTTTTTCCCAATCCTAGATTTGGAAATTTTTCAGCGATGATAACATCTAATTTAAGTTGATCTAAACGGTGCATTGCTGCGTATAAGTTTTTAGCAGCTTCATTTAAATCTTCATGAATGGATAGTATTTCCTGGTGAACAATATTGCGATGTTGAATAGGTTGTTTATAAAGTAATACCCCGATTTTTTTTCCTTCAAATTGCTTCAAAAATTCAGTTATATTATCTGTTAAGTAGGTATCGGTCAAAGGTGCATAATGTCGAGAAAGCATGCCTGGTGCATTTGGCGATGCGTCACTGGTTGTTTTTGCACTGATTTTATCTCCGATTATATGTTCAATCTCCTCCTGCGTAATAGCGCCCTGTCTGTATAAAATGGGTTTGTTATTTTCAAATCCAATAATAGTAGATTCAACTCCTTTTTCACAATCTCCTCCATCTAAAATTACGTCTAGTTCATTTCCAAAATAGTTGAATACATGTTTTGCATTAGTGGGACTGATAGATCCAAAAGGGTTCGCACTAGGGGCTGTTAATGGGAAGTCAATGTTAGCTAATAAATCCAATGCTAGTGGATGATTTGGAACTCTTACCGCCACTGTTTTTTTTCCTGCGGTGATTAAATCTGAAATAGTGTCTCTTTTATTTAATACTAAGGTTAAGGATCCAGGCCAAAGTTTTCTGCAAGCAAAAGGGCGCTATCTGGAATTTCAGTAGCTACTTCAAATACGCTTGCAATGTCCTTAATGTGAACAATTAAAGGGTTGTAAAATGGCCTATTTTTTAAATCAAATGTTTTTTGGATGGCGATATCACTGAAGGCATTTCCTGCTAAACCATATACGGTTTCGGTAGGTAGTGCGATTAGTCCATTATTTTCAAGTACTACTTTTGCTTTGCTTATATCCGTAGTTATCATTATTCTATTTATGGGTTACACATATCACAATACATGGGGTCTTCTGTCTTTTTTCCTTTAGGGTATTTTTCTTCTTGATTGAACCCACATCTTTGGCAAATATACAAGTAGCTTATGGTACTTTGAGTTGGATAATTACATATTTTACAGGGCAAGCCTTGTTTTACTTCAGTTATGCCAAATCCTGGTATATGGCAAGCTGGACAGGTAGATTTTATTTTTTCAACCAATTTTTTTGCAACAGCTTCAATGACGCCCATTCTTGTTGGGTTATACATTGCGCGCATATCCGTTTCTACATACGCTGTTTTGAAATTTTCAATTAAGTGATTAAAAGCAGCCAATAACTGTGCTGGTTCGGTAATTCCTTTTATCATCCCATTGAATTCTTCTTTTGATTTCCTGAGTATCAAGCCATGGGAAGGAAATTTTGCTTTTTTAGCAAATGCCATCAACATTTCTTGAGTGGTGACTATTGCCCCATTGAAATTGGTTTCGGTACTTAATTCCCTTGCAATAATTTCTAAACCATACTTTTTATCAATGAATAGAAGAAATTCATCATCTGCTGGGATAAATGAAATGCTGGGATGCGGTCCAAAAGAACCTTCGCTTGCAATTGCCAAATCACAATTGCTTAATTCCATAGCTACCACACATTTATTTCTGGCTGTGGTGATGGGGTCACTTTTTCTTTCTACCTCTCCTGTAAAAGTTCCAAGTTGATCGGTATCTAAATTGGGTACTATAAAACACTTTACACCTAATTCTTTTTCAAATACTGGCGCAATTGCTTGTTCTTTTTGGTGTTTTGTGGCAATTATTATGCTCCGTCCTTTAAACACTTTTTTAATTTTCTTCTAGGGATATATAGATGTCTGAATTCACTACCAGCCTTTTATTTTTACTTTTGGCTTCAATTAAAATTTCTTCTAATCTTTTCATCTCGTTTCTGAGTGCCGGAATTCTTTCCTGTGCTGTTAAATCATCTTTCCCATAGCGTTCTTGAGAACTCCAATTTTTAATATTATGAAAGTTAATTTTTGAGTGGAATAAATCCATTAGCACTTCTTTTGCTTCATCAAATCCAAACTCCTCGTTAATAATTGTTAGTTTTTCAGTTTTCATTTATATATATTTTATTTAATTTAAGTCGGGTGATAAATGCTCCTGCTTTTATTGCTAAAATCTAGGCTAACTAATCAAAGAGTATGCAATGAATTAGTTACTTTAATAAAAACACATTTTTGCAATTCGATTTTTATTTAAAGTCTTTATTTATCACCCTTTATGATTTTTATTAATCTTTTTTATGATTAATATATTTATATTATTAAGTACTTGGATTTTGAGTATTCAATCATGTAAAATTCAGTCGTTTTTTTCATAATTTATATTTATCTTTATAATCATATACATAAATAAATATTATGAACTACACCTTAAATCAGCTACAAATTTTTTTAAAAATTGTACAAACGCAAAGTGTAACTAAAGCGGCTGAAGAATTACACCTTTCTCAGCCTGCGGTTTCCATTCAGTTGAAAAATTTCCAGGATCAATTTGATATCCACTTAACTGAAGTGGTGGGACGCAAAATTTACATCACTGATTTTGGACGAGAAATTGCGGAAGCTGCCGAAAGTATCATTAATCAGGTGTATGCAATTAATTATAAAACATTGGCATATAAAGGGCAATTAACGGGGCGGTTAAAAATTTCCGTTGTATCCACCGGCAAGTATGTAATGCCTTTTTTTCTTTCGAATTTTATGCAACAACATACAGGAGTTGAATTAATGATGGATGTGACGAATAAAGATAGAGTGATTGAGAGTTTAGAAAAAAATGAAATTGATTTTGCCCTTGTTTCCATCTTACCAAATCTGAAAAAATTTGAGAAACTTGATTTACTTCAAAATAAATTGTATTTGGTTGGGAGCGCCGAAGCAACCATCAATAAAGCGAATGGTAAAAACGATGTTCTACAGGATTTGCCATTCATATTTAGAGAAAGCGGTTCGGGTACTCGAGAATTAATGGAGTCCTTTTTTGAGCGCAATAATATTTCGGTATTAAAAAAGATGGAGTTAACTTCTAATGAAGCGGTGAAGCAATCTTTGCTGGCCGGTTTAGGGTACTCTATTATGCCGTTAATTGGTATTAAATATGAATTGCAAAATAAAAAATTACAAATTATACCAGTCAAAGGGTTGCCCATTAAAACGACTTGGAGTTTAATATGGTTGAAAGAAAAAAAACATTCACCGGTAGCAATGGCTTTTTTAGAAGAGTTGAAAAATGAAAAATCAACAATTGTAGATAAAAACTTTAAATGGAATGAGGAATACTAGATTCAATTTTTACTTTTTCAATTTTGATTGAAGCAATTCATAGTGATGCTCGGTATGAAATGAAGTAAAAAAAGCCATTTCTCCTAGGGTTACTTTTCCTAAAATGGGATGGGGAAGTTGAATGGTATCTAAATCGGTTTCAGTTAATTTATTTATCCTACTAATGAATTTTTGATTTAACACTTGATGTTTTTTAATCAAATTTTCTTTAGCATCAAATAGAACTGGCTTAGGTATATAGAGGGCCGGTGATTTTGCGCCCCCTGCTAAAGCTGTTTTATATTGCATCTTAAGTTGATCAAATGATTTTGATCCCTTTGTGTTTGATCCATACAACATTTTCAATAAGCCTTTCGGTAGGGCATAGCCAATATTTAAAATACGCAATAGTTTAATCAAATGAACTAGGTCTTGTCCCGCCGACCATTTATGGTTAGGATTCACCTCAAATTCAGCTTGGTTTAAGTTTTCAATGAACGCATTGAATTGATTTACAGTATCATTGAGTGCATTGAGGATGGTGGACTTTTGATGCATAGTGCAGTTTGATTTAGTAGTTAAATAAATTAGGAAATCGCATAATGGCAAAATAAACGGACTACCATACTTTCTTTACTTAAAAACGCGCTATAAATAAAATATATTAGTTATTTTAGTAATAATAAATCTTAAAAAAGCGTAAACATGATAAATTACTCTACCAAAATTGCTGACTTTTTCAATAGGACGAAACTGTTCTTAATGATCGTATCGATTTTTATGATAGCGAGTTGTCAAAACAAGAACAATCAAAACAAGGATAATAATACGGTACCAACTCCTGAAAAAGTTGCTTATGTTGTTAATACCGCCCAGGATTTTGAAAAGCCTTGGTTGGCATTTAGAGCAGAACCCAAATTTGACGGGAAATTAATTTACATGCTACCAGATGGTACCAGATTAAGAATACTAGGAGAAGACAACACGGGTAATTTTGTTAAAGTTGAGCTTATTGACAATATTGGATACGTTAGTAAAAAATATTTATCTGATAACCTAACCAGTTCAAATCAAGAACAGGATATTGTTGGCCTCTCCAAAATGCTTTTGGGAAATCTTAAAAAAGGAAATATCAGTATTCTTTCAAATTATATGTATGGGAATACGATGGATTTTTTCTATTGGAGAATCAGTAAAAGTCAATTCCAAAATGGGGGTTATAGAAATATGCCTGATTATAATGGGACTAATTCCATTTCAGAACAACCTTTCACCGAGCAAATAAGTAATTATTTTGATTTTGGTAAATGGAATACGAATTACTTGACCAATTCAGGTCAAGGCTTTTTTCCCGCATCGGGCTTTGGGGGTGGTTCAATGACTCCGCCGGATAAAGAGGATTATATTGTTCGTGTTGCCGATCCAAATAGAGACATGCCGGGAGCAGAGCTTTGGTTTGTGTTTAAAAAGGTGAACAATACCTATCAATTAAAAACCCTAGGTACTTGGGAATGGACTCCATAATGACTGCCAAAAATCAATAGGGTTGTGTAGGTTATTTAGCCTTAACTTTAGGTTTATAGTTTAAATTATGAAATATTTAATTTTATTGACCTTTCTGGGTTTGAGTTTACATACGCAAGCTCAAATGTTAAATGACAGTCCTTTCAATGCAAAAGTGACTCTTCCAAAATTTGCAAAAGGAAAGGGACCTTCCATGTTGATTGACGTTGCTCATCACAACTTTATTGTAGAAATGGGGTTAATAAAACCATTGATGGATGTGGTAAGCGCTGATGGATATCAACCAAGCATCGATTCTTCGTTGTTTACGAAAGACTACTTGGCAAAATACAATGTAGTTGTTATTACCCCTGCCATGCCTTTTAGGTTTGGTTCCAAAAAAGAAGTAACCAACGAAATCACATTTACGGATAATGAGTTAAATGCATTGTATGATTGGGTTAATGAAGGAGGTGCATTACTCATGTTAAGTGAACATGCACCCATTGATAAATCCATGACGCCTTTGTTTAATAAATTTGGCATCCAATTAAGTTCCGGTGCGGTTTATGATAGTTTGAATTATGACACTTCAATTTCCTTACCCTCTAAAGAAACCATCCTGCAATTCACTAGGCAGAATGGTTTGTTGAATCAAACGCATCCTATTACAAAAGGGGAGAAAGCAGGTGAAAAAATCAATAAAATTGAAACCTATACCGGAAGCTCATTGTATGGGGAAGGCTATACAAATATTTTTAAATTGTCGCCTACGGCTAAAATGAAAAAATGGAGCGGCGCTTTGCCTGCTAGATTGGGAAATTCACAAGGATTGGCTGGAACCATTGGCAAAGGAAAGGTAGTAGCTATTGGTGATTGCAATGGATTTACAGCCATGTATGTAAGATCAAATACAGGCGACAAGTTTTCGGCTGGCATGCAGGTGGAAGCCTATGATTGGAAGCAATTTGTGTTAAATACCTTTCATTGGCTTTCCAAAAAAGACAATTAGATAAAACAACGCGTATTCAATAATAATGAATTAAATTATTTCTAATAAAAATTGGAATAAATTAGTTTCAGTGGGAATATTTATTTTTTTTCTTAATCGATACCTGCTTATTTCTACACCTCTCACTGAGATGCTCATTAATTGAGCAATTTCCTTGGAGGACAAGTTCATTCTAAGGTAGGCACATAGTTTTAATTCATGTGCTTTTAAAGTTGGATATCGCTCACTTAGTTTTATGAGAAAATCGCCATGTACATTGTTAAAATGGATGGAAAACTGCTCCCATTCGTCATTTAACTTTTCCTCTTCGGCCAAACTTCTTAATAATTTCTTAAGCTCTTGAGAATCCATCGATTCCTTTTCATTTTTGTTCAAATGTTTGAGGGTATCTTTTATTTTCAAAATAAATTCCTTTTTTTGCACTAGGTTCATTGCAGAAGAAGCGAGCTCCGAGTTTTTATACTCAATTTCGGATTCTAACTTTTCATTTTTGATTTGAATTAATTTCTTTTCAGTTTTTTCTAATTCAATTTGGTGTTTTAATTCCAGTTCCTTTTGTTGTTCATTGTATCTTTTTTTGTATCGGGCAGCTTGGATTTTATACAGCATATACAATACCACAAACACCATTGCTATATAAAATGAAATTGACCAATAGTTCAAATACCAGGGAGCGAGTACTTCAAATTGGTAGCTAGCAACGGTGGATTCGTTATTCTGGTTGCTTCGGACTTTTACTTCAAATACGTATTTCCCAGGAGGTATATTGGTATAATCCTTTTCGTTTTTCTTGCTCCATTCCGACCATTTTTTATCAAAACCCTTTAATCTGTAGCTATACTCTAAATTTATTCGTTGTTCGTAAAGGGGAGAGATGTATTCAAAATGGAATGAGTTGTATTTATACTTTACACGAGGTACAATTGTATTTTCAGCAGATTGATCATCGATGTTTGCATTGTATCCGCCAAACAAAAGGCTGTCAATTTCCCCTTTGATGCGGACACTCCTAATGAATAGCTTTAAGGGGTTGATGTTTTCCTTGTACTTATCGTAGTTTATTTGATAGAATCCCTTTTGTCCTCCAATAAAGGTGTTAAACTTGTCATAGGAAAATAAGTTTTCAAATCCACTTAAGATATTGCCATTGAGTTCTGGGATGTAGATAATTTCAGGCTTTTCACCACTAAAATCCATGACTCCTATATTTTTATTTTCTACAAACCATATATTTCCCTGCATGTCTTCCTTTAAATACCTAACACTTTTGTCGCCGTAAATATTTTTATAAGTTAAAGACATTTCAAAAAGATCTTTGGCATCATTGTATTCATAAATGCCTTTTTCAGTAGCAATGAGCACTTTATTTTTTATTTTATACAAATGGTTATTTAAGGTAGAAGGCAATCCATTTTTTTGGGTGTACAATGTAGTGCTTGAATCATTTAAGTTAATTTTATAAACACCTCGATAGGGGTGCGATACCCAAATATTATTTTTAGCGTCTACTGCTAAAAACCTGGCTGAACCGGAAAAGCTTTTAATGTTTCCTATATCAATTAAACTATTGCCATTTTGTTTAAACAACCTGACTTGCTCATAAGTACCTGCAGCGATAATGTCTTGTTGCAAAGTATTTTTTAATGATTCGAAAATCCAAAAACCGCTAATTTTATCAATGTTGCTGACTTTATTGTTTTCAATTTTGTATAAACCATCTTCCTTTCCGGCATATAGTTGATTATTGAGGATGCCTAGTTTCCAGGTTTGTCCTTCAGAAATATTGATTAAGTTATTTTTTAAATAGCTTAAGTCTCTATTGTTTTCAAAAGGTTGTTCAAATATTCCATTTGAAGTAGCAAAATACAATTGATTGTTGTGTACTTCAACACTATAGCCTGAACCGTCTCTAAATGCTTCGGGGTTGATATTTTTAATAGCACTATTAAATGGGATGAATGCAATTCCATTGTTGAGCCCAATCCATATATTTTTTGTTTTGTCAATGAGCATTGACCTTACATTATTATTTTGTAAGCCCTCCTGTTTAGTGAATTTCTCAAGAATTTCTCCAGTCTCATTAAATAGATATGCACCATTATTATAAGTGCCAAGTAAAAAATTAGATTCATCAATTTTTTCAATACTTGTGAAATGTTGATTATTGCTGATTCCATTTATTTTCAGAGGAAAAAAGCCATCATCACTTAATTGGAAGAGGCCATTTTTAGAAGTGGCAATAATGCTTACCCCTTTCTTATAGTCTGAGATGGCCGTAATGTAGAAATCGGTGGGGAGGTCTTTTTTAGGGATCAGTATTTCCCAGTTTCCCCCTTTGTACACCATGACACCTTTTCCTTCATCTTGTGCAATCACCTTATTTTGGTATTTCCCAAGGAAAAACCAATTGGAGCTAGGCTGAAACACTTTTATTTTCCCTTTACTTAACTTAAATAATCGGGAGATAGATCTAAAAAAAACATCTTCCCCTGAACTGGCAATATTCCAGATATCGGCAAATTTTTGGTCTGACTCATCTAGTAACTCTTTTAGGCTTGAAAAAGCAAGTTTCCCATTTGCATCTGGACTCAAGTAGCCCATTTCATCCTGGCCGCCCACATATATTTTGTTCGCGCCTAGTTCAATTGACCATACAATGGTTTTATTGGGTAAAGGGTATAAGCTCCAGTAATTACCATCAAAACTTAAAACACCTTCATTATTGGCAAAATACATCCTGCCAGTTCGGTCCTGTTTAACCTGCCAGTTTTGGGTACCTGCATTGTATTTTTTCTTTTCGAAATTGCTAATTTCTCTCTGACCAATATTGGGTTGAGCCAAAATTTGTGAAGAAAAAAATATCAAAAATATAAAAATGAGTTTTTTCATAGGTTACATCTTAATGTGTAAAAAATACATGATAGTTTGAAGTAGTTGTGATGTAGTAATTTATCATTAAATATACAATTTTACTGATTATGTAGTAGTAGTGATGTAGTGAATAATTGTAAAATAGAGAAAGTACTTACTAGCTTTACTTATGCAGATGAAATGCTAAAAACACTACATCTGTTTAACGAAATTGCTAATATATTGTATGAATTTACAACAAGATTGCTTGCTTGCTCCGAACTTATTTAGTTCGAACACTACATCTGAAAATTCAATGAATGCAGGAGCTATTCCTATGCTTACTATTCAAAACCAACCGGTTGTGCATAGCCCAAATCGTACTTATTTAAGTAAACATATTTATTCATCTAAAAACATCCATTTTTTAACCATTAATTAAAGTGTATATGAAATTAAAACTCAGGTTTTTGATTACGACCGCCTTCACTTTATGCTTTTTAGCTGGGGCATTTGCTCAAGGCTTTCAAGTGACAGGACGCGTAACCAATAAAACCAACGGCGATAAGCTAGCAGGTGCTTCGGTATTAGTTAAAGAAACTAATACAGCAACCTTGACCGATGCGAATGGTCAATTTACAGTAACAGTCCCTACCAAGGGGGCCACTTTGGTGGTAAGTTATGTAGGATTTGTAAATGCTACTAAAAAAGCCAATGCTGCTGGTGTGCTGAACTTTGAATTGTCTGAATTACCAGAAAATAGCCTCAATGAAGTTGTGGTAGTAGGTTATGGTACACAGAAAATTACCAAAGTATCCGGTGCCATATCAACCATCAAAAGTGCAGATATTGAAAAAGTAAATGCGGTACGTACCGAGGAAGCCTTACAGGGGAGAGCTTCTGGCGTAAGTGTAATTCAGGGTGGTTCACCGGGTTCAAAACCAACGGTATTAATTAGAGGTATTCCTTCATTTACAGGGACCGATCCAATGGTGATTGTGGATGGTGTGCAACAATCTCTTGTTGATTTAAACTCAATCAATCCAAACGATATTGAAACAATCAACGTATTAAAAGACGCGGCTACCACTGCCATTTATGGTGTAAGAGGTGGAAACGGGGTGATTGTGGTGACTACAAAGTCAGGTAAGAAAAATCAAAAAACAGAATTTAGTTTTAGCAGCAACTATGGTGTACAACAAGTGATGAATACCATTGGTGTATTAAATGCCAGTGAATATGCGGCAATGTTGAACGAAGGAAATGTGACTGCAGGGGGTGCGCCGGTATTCTCTAACTTATCTACCCTTGGAGTAGGCACCAATTGGCAAAACCAGATTTTCAAGGACGCTCCTCAGCAAATTTATAATTTGACGGCTAAAGGCGGATCTGAAAGAGTGTCTTATTTATTAAGTGCAGGTATGTTAAATCAAGGAGGTATTGTTGGTGGAACCCAAAAGTCCAATTTTAATAGATCCAACTTTACTGCGAATTTAAACTTTGACCTTTCTCCTAAATTAAAGTTCATTGTGAATACAAGTGCTTTGATCTTAGATTCAAAGGGGGTATTGGAAAACTCATTCAATAGTGTAATTGGAAGTGCGTTGAATTTTGACCCTACCGTTAGTATTTTAAATACTAGAAATTCGGCAAGTAAATACGGCTTCAGTAATTTATTATTGTCAGAGATATTCAATCCATTGACAATATTAGACAACACGCATAATAAAAATGTAGGGACTAAGTTGTATGGTAAATTTGAATTGCAATATGATTTAACTAAGAATTTGAAATTCACTTCACGTTTTGGTTATACCAAGTATGATGGAAATGCTAAAACATTTACGCCATTAGCGTATTATGGTACTTACAATGTGGACAATTCTATGAATGAGGATGGTAGCGCTGTATTGGGAAAGCACAATAGAATTGCACATGAAAAAACAAGCAATTTCAACTATACTTTTGAGAATTATTTCAATTATAATTTCAATATAAAGAACATCCACCATTTTGAAACAATCGCGGGTATGGCTGCTTCAAAAACTACGGGTAATGCAGCAGGTGCTACTCGTCAGGATGTTCCATTTAACTCATGGGAGTTTGCTGATTTCACAGCGGCTACTGGCAACAACAATGCGAATAATACAGACGCCCTTACCGGGTATTATTACGAATATTTTAGACGTAACCTTTCTTATTTCAGTAGATTAAACTACGATTACGACGATAAGTATTTAGCTTCATTCTCTGCAAGAAGAGACGGATCTATTGCATTTGGTAGAGACAATCAATTTGGTAATTTCTTCTCCACTTCATTAGGTTGGGTGGTTTCTAAAGAAAATTATTTCAAATCAAAGCAAATTAATTTCTTAAAAATTAGAGGTAGTTATGGATCTACTGGTAATGAAAATGTGAATCCACAATTTGTAGGCATCATTACAGGCGGACCTAGTTATGGCCCAACTGCGAATAGCAATGGGTACAGCTTTGGTGAAGTATTTTATGCCGGTAGTACGGTAGGTTCAGCGGCGAACAATGCATTAAGATGGGAAAAGCAAATTCAGTCTAACTTAGGTTTTGATATGAATTTCTTTGACAATCATTTTAGTTTAACTGCTGACTATTTTGAAAAGACAGTGGACGGATTGTTATTCACGCCATCTGCTTCTCTTTATTTAGGTACGGTGCCAATTCCTCAAGCCAATATTGGTACCACTAAAAGTACAGGGTATGATATGACATTAACGTATCGTAATGCACCTACTAAAAAGCTTAAAGTAAATACTGCTTTAACTTTTACAACCGCTAAAAATTTAGTAACAGCAACCAATTCAGACGGTACTGCTAAAATTTTAGGCGGATTTTATTTTAATGGTCAATCACAGTCGGTTACTGTGTTTGAAAAAGGATTTACCCCTGGCTATTTCTACGGCTTTAAAACAGACGGTTTATTCCAAAATGCTGCAGCCATTGCAGCTGCGCCAACGCAAACGGGTGCACAACCTGGAGACATTAAATTTGTGGACATCAATAAGGATGGTAAGATTGATGCAAACGATAAAACAAAAATTGGAGACCCATTTGCGAAGTTTACTCTAGGTTGGAATTTAAATCTTGAATTTGGCAATTTTGATTTCACTTCATTTGTATACGCTTCAGTAGGCAATGATATTTATCGTGCTTTTGAAAGAAATGCGAATTACAGTAATAAGCCTCGTGAAGTTTTAGCAAGATGGACGGGTGAAAACAGCACCAATGATGCTCGTTTCCCAAGATATTCTTTTGTTGACAACAATAATAATGCAAGAGTTTCAGACAGATATGTTGAAGACGGATCATTTATAAAAGTCAAGAACCTTCAATTTGGTTATACCTTACCTGCCAACTTAATTAAAAGGGGAATCAATAAAATGCGTTTTTATGTACAAGTGAAAAATGCATTCATCTTAACTAAGTATACAGGGTTTGATCCAGAAATTCCTGGTGGAATTTTAGAAACCGGAGTTGACCGTGGAGCATATCCTCAGCCAAGAACATTTGCTGTTGGACTTGATATTAAATTTTAAATCTTCATTAAATGAAAATTATTATGAAAAAATATTTACAAATGCTATTGATGCTTGCCTTTATCGGCAGCCTTGAAGCTTGCACAAAATTTGTGGATTATAATCCTCACGAGGAGTATAGAATCACAGACCAAGATTATTTAAAATCTGAAACAGATTATAGAACAATGGGCATTAGCTGTTACACTCCATTACAATGGATTAACCAAGTAGTGCCTATTGGGGACATTGCCTCTGACAACGCTGTTGCGGGAGGGGAGAATGCGTCGGATGTAATTCCTTTGCAACAAATAGATGACTATACAACCACACCTATCAATGGTCAATTAACTGAAATTTGGCAATCGGCTTATGAAGGGGTGAATAGAGCCAATTATTTAATTCAATACAAAGCAGCAAATCCTGCAGGAACGAATGTTGATTTTGCTGGAAAAACGGCAATGTATGGGGAAGTTTATTTTTTAAGAGCTTATTATTATTTCACTTTAGTAAAAATGTTTGGAGATGTTCCCGTGTTTATTGACAAGCGTTTATCTCTTACAGATTCTAAATCATTAAAGCGTACGGCTAAAGCGGATGTGTACAAGCAAATTGAAGCAGATTTAACGGCCTCTATTGCCGCTTTACCTGCTGTGCAATTGCAAAAAGGGCGTATTACAAAATATGCTGCTCAAGCATTACTAGGAAAAGTATACTTGTATCAAAATAAATTTGATGCGGCAGCAACTATGTTGGACAATGTGATTACACCAAATGCATTTAGTTTAGTGCAAAATTTTGGCAACATATTTTTATTAAGTGGTGAAAATGGAACAGAATCTGTATTTGAAATTCAATACTCTAATTCCTCTCCTTATTATAATTGGGGTGGTGCTACAAGAGGTCAAGGTAATTATGCGATTCAACAATGTGGTATCAGAGGGTTAACCGGAACTGCTGATATGCCCTATGCGTCAGGTTGGAGTACCAATTTACCAACAAGAGACTTGGCCAATGCATACGCTGCAGGGGATCAAAGAAAAGACGTAACTGTTTTAGATATTGAAGCTTATAAAACAGCCAATCCTCAGTTTAACATCACTTATCAGGTAGCGCCATTTAAAAATACAGGCTTGTACAATCAAAAGTACTTACCTAGAAAAGGGCAAACATCTGGTCAGGTTGAATTAAACTACTTGAATAATTTTAGAATTATCAGATATGCCGATGTATTGTTAATGGCGGCAGAAGCTAATGTAAAAGCAACGACACCGAATGAAACTAAAGCAAAAACCTATTTGAATTTAGTACGTCGTCGTGCGTTCCAGGACAACAGTCATGACATTACCTCTTCAGGCAACGCCTTATATGATGCTATCTTAACTGAAAGAAGATTAGAGTTGGCAATGGAAGGTGAGCGTTTCTTTGATTTAGTGAGAACTGGAAAAGCAGCTACCGTAATAGGGTCCAACTTTAAAACTGGCAAGCATGAAGTGTTTCCTATTCCTCAAACAGAAATTGATATTTCAGGTATTACACAAAATGCTGGATATTAATCACATTTAAAATAATTGATAATGAAAAACATAAAATTTTTAATAGTATTCTGCACATCGCTTACGCTATTAGTAGGTTGTAAAAAGGATTTATTTGAAGATGTATCCTTTTTAAATAGTGCTAGTGTACCTGCCAAATTATCTGCCTTGTACAATATTACACAGGATAATTCAGGCTTAGTTACCATTACGCCAATGGGAGAAGGTGCAATATCCTTTGATGTATTTTATGGTGATGCTACTGCAGCACCCGTAAAAGTATTGGCTGGTAAAAACACACAACATGTGTATCAAGAAGGCTTATACAAAGTTAAAATAGTAGGGTATAGTGTAACTGGTAAAACAACCGAAGTTACACAGGACTTAACTGTATCATTTAGAGCACCAGAAAATTTGAAAGTAACACTTCAGCAAAATGGACTTAACTTATCCGTGGGTGCATCAGCTACTTATGAAACTTTCTTTAAAGTTTATTTTGGGGACTCTACCACAACCAATCCTGAACCTTTCAAATCCTTTATTGAAGGTCAAACAGTTACACATGACTATCCAAAAGCAGGTACTTATGTTGTTAGAGTCGTTGCTTTATCAGGTGGTGCAGCAACAACAGTGCGCAGAGATACGATCAAAGTGGGAAGACAAATTGACTTACCCTTAGCATTTGACGACCCTAATTATGATTATACAATGAGTGATTTTGGTGGAAATGTTTCCTCCATGGCGGCGGACCCAGTAGTAAGTACCAACAAGGTGATGAAAGTAGATAAAAATGTAGGTGCAGAATTTTGGGCAGGTACTACATTGGGAACTTCTTTAGGTTTTGCTAATAAAGTGGCACTTGCTGCCAACAGAACCAAAGTAAGTGTTAGAGTTTACTCCCCTGCTGCTGGTTATTTAGTGCGTTTAAAATTAGAAGACCATGCCGATGGAAATAAGTCGGTAGAAACAGATGCGGTTACGACTGTTGCAAATACATGGGAGACTTTGGAATTTAACTTTAGCAATCCAGCAACAGGTACTTCAGCTCCTAACTTCGCCTTTAATTATAATAAGGCTTCTATCTTCTTTGATTTTGGTAATGGCAATACTTGGGGACCAACCAATACCGTTAAAAAAACGTTTTACTTTGACGATGTAACATTTATGCCTGCTACCGTTGTTATGAATCAAATTAGCTTACCAGTTACATTTGATGCGAATAATGTCATTTATACGGTTACTGATTTTGGCAACAATGTTACTACCGATGCGGTGGATCCTTTAAACGCATCAAATAAAGTTAAAAAAACAGTGAAGCCGAATGGCGCTGAAACATGGGCGGGTGTTACAATTGGCACAGCCAATGGATTCGCTTCTGCTATCCCACTTACTGCATCTGCAACAAAAATGGCGGTGGACGTATACTCTCCTGCAGCGGGTATCCCAGTGAGATTAAAAATTGAAGACCGCAATAATGGAGGTCGTTCAGTGGAAGCACAAGTAAATACTTCAACTGCAAATGGATGGGAAACTTTGGTATTTGATTTTAGCAATCAAGTAGCGGGTACTGCTGCTTTAAACTTATCTTATACGTATGATAAAGCATCTATCTTCTTTGATTTTGGAACTGCTGGTTCTGGAAAAATATTTTATTGGGATAATGTAGTTTTTGGTGATCCAAACCAAACTGCTGTTTTAGGAATACCAATGAACTTTGAATCTTCTTTAATTACCTATTCCTTTACTGATTTCAGTGGAGCAACAGCATCGGTTGCAAATAACCCATTAAGTGCAGGTATTAATACCAGTGCAAAAGTAGGTAAGATGATTAAAGGCGCTGGTGATCCTTGGGCGGGTAGCTATCTGACTTTGCCAAATCCAATTGACTTTTCAGTAAAGAAAACATTCAAGGTGAAAGTATTTTCACCAAGAGTTGGTGCTAAATTATTATTGAAAGTGGAGAATGCATTGAATGGCAATATCAATTTTGACAAAGAAGTGGCTACCACCAAAGCAAATGAGTGGGAGGAACTAACTTTTGATTATTCCGCCATCAATACTGCCAACAGTTATCATAAAATAGTTTTGATATTTGACTTAGGTACCGTTGGAGACGGATCGGCTAATTTTACCTATTACTTTGATGACATTAAACTTAACTAACGAATAATATAATAAGTTATGAAAAACACATTTAAAATACTAAGCTTACTCAGCTTGTTGGTAATCCTAGGATTTACAAGTTGTAAGAAAGAGGAATACAAATTTGGTAGCATGAAAACACCTTCCGGTTTAGTGTTAACTACAACCGTAGCAGGTGTTGACAATGCCAACCCAGCAGGCAATGGAACGGGTGCTGTTGCTATTAATGTAACTGCTGCCAATGCGATTACGTATAAAGTAGATTTTGGTGATGGTAATACACAAATGGTACCTACGGGGGTTGTAAATTATAAATATACAAATCCTGGTACAAGCAGCTATAATGTAACCGTTACGGCTATTGGTACTGGTGGAATTATGTCTGTGATTAGCAAAACGATTGCAGTGTATGTTGCTTTCACGATTCCTGCGGATATTTTACAAAATATAACAGGGGGCTCCACTAAAACTTGGGTATGTGATAAAAATGCAGATGCGCATTTTGGCGTAGGCCCTAATGATGCTTTCGCGCCAATTTGGTATGCAGCTGGTCCAAATTCAAGAGCGGCTGATGGTTTTTATGATGATGAAGTAACCTTTAGCAAGGATGTAAACAACAATGTATCTATTAATTTAGACAATAAAGGAACCACTTTCGTATTGGGTGCAGCCCTTTCTTATTATGGATTGACAGGGGCGGAAGGACAATTTCCCATTGCCAATCAAGGGGTTAAAAGATTGTCATTTATGAATGCGACTTCGGCAAGTACCTCTGCTAATTCTACAAGAATTCAATTTATGGTGCCTAGCAATGGTTTAGTATTAATTGGAATGGGAAGCAATACCTATGAAATTTTAGCATTAACGGCTACCACCATGACCTTGAGAACCATTGCCGCTGATGGAAATTCTTGGTATCAAAAACTTAAAGTTAAATAGTTCATTTAATGAGATTCATTGTTAGCATTTTATTAAGCGTTTCATGTTTAGCAAGTTGCAGTAAAGGGGGTGATGGGACTTCTGTTGCCGAGGCAATGCCAACAGACTTGACCGTCACTTCCACTGTAGCGACTGATAATTCAGGTAATGTGAATTTTGTGGCGACTGCAAAAAATGCAACAAGCTACGAATTTGATTTTGGCAATGGCCAATATCAAAACTCAAGTACGGGCACATTAACTTATAAATACACAGCCTCTGGCACTTATACGGTGGTTATTAAAGCTAAAAATGCAAGCGGCAAGTTTATTTCAAATACTTCCCAAGTGGTAGTATCTGTTGCATTGTCCTTGCTATGGTCCGATGAGTTCAATAGTCCAGGAGCACCTGATCCCGCTAAATGGGGCTATGATTTAGGTGCAGGTGGATGGGGTAACAATGAATCTCAATTTTATACGAACAGAACTGATAATGTATTGGTGTCCAACGGAACGTTAAAAATAATTGCAAAAAAAGAAGCGTATTCTGGGAGCAATTATACCTCGACGCGTTTGCTATCCAAAGGAAAGTTTTCATTCAAATATGGGAAAGTGGAAGTGTCTGCTAAATTACCAGGGGGTGTTGGAACATGGCCTGCTATTTGGATGTTGGGGGATAATATTGCAACAGTGGGGTGGCCGGCATGCGGGGAAATTGACATTATGGAACAAAAAGGAAGCGACATGAATAGAATTTTCAACACCGTACACTATACTGGATTTTCTGGTGGGGGTGCTGTTGGGACTTCATTTTTAGTTAATAATGTCACTACACAATTTCACAAATATGGCATTATTTGGAGCAGTTCAAGTGTGCAATTTTTGGTAGATGATGTGGTAACCTATACTTTTTCAAATGCAGCTAACCTGCCCTTTAACCAAAACTTCTTTTTGCTTTTAAACATGGCAATGGGTGGCACTTTCGGCGGAAGTATTGACCCCAATTTCAATAATGCGGTCATGGAAGTAGATTATGTTAGAGTATACCAATAGTAGATCCGTTCTGTTCTTATAGCTATAAATTAATTTCAATAATGAAATTTGTAAACATATTAAAAATTGGGTTTTGTTATTTGACAATAACATCATTCAGTTTAGTGCTCAATGCACAAAAACCCAGCAAAGTTATTTTTTATGATGACTTTACTAAATCATCCATTGACCGAACAAAATGGAATGTAGTAGTCACTGGCGATCATTTTAATGATGAACTACAGGCTTATATCGATTCGTCAAGCACACTATATATTGATAAAGGAAATTTAGTAATAAAGCCTGTTTTCTCTCCTGGTTTTGTTACCAAGGATGGCAAGCATTTTGATTTTACATCGGCACGCATCAACACCAAAACAAAATTTGATTTTACTTATGGTAAAGCAGAAGCCAGAATTAAGTTAACCAAAGCCGAAGGATTATGGCCTGCTTGGTGGTTATTGGGCAATGATGTATGGCCAGCCACAGGGGAGATTGACATTATGGAAAACATTGGGGAAGGAGACTGGGCCAATGCAGCTGTCCATGGTCCGGGCTATAGTGGTGAGACTCCTTTTGTAAATAGAAAATATTTTCAAAGTACGAACGATGTAACGAATTGGCATGTTTATGCAGTGGAATGGACGCCAACGGAGATGGTATTTAAATATGACAACGAAACCATATTTAGGGTCACTAAAAAAATGGTTAATCATTATGGCCAATGGGTGTTTGATACGCCCAAGCATTTAATACTCAACTTTGCGGTGGGAGGCATTTTTCCAGTAAAAATCAATGGAATCAAAGGCCCTGGTCATAGATACGGTTTGCCACAAAGTACGGCCGACTTGATTAAGCAAAACAAAGTAACCATGATGGTGGATTGGGTGAAAATTTCCCAATAAAATATACCTCTAATTTACAAACACTGTTGTACTTTCAATTAGTTAATACCAACTATGTGTTATTACAACAGTATCAAAATTGAAAAGGGAACTAAAATTACCATCAATGGCAAAACCAAAGCATTGCCGGAAATGAATAGACCCTTGCAAAGTGGTTTTGAATATGGTAATTGGCCTATTATTAAATTAAACAGCGAGGATATTGATTTAGAGCTAGCCCATTGGGAATTAATAGCTCCCTGGGTCAAAAATACGTTGGAAGTGATGAAAGGGAGGGAGAAGTTCAATACCTTAAACGCCACATCAGAAAGATTGCTTGAAAGTAAATTATTCAAACAGCCTGCTTTAAAAAGACGTTGTTTGGTATTGTCTTCAGGATTTTATGAATGGAGGCATTGCAAACCCGCAGGTGCTAGTAAGGAAATTGCTTATCCATATTATGTTACGTTAAAAGAAAGGCCCTATTTTTTGATGGCAGGCATTTGCCAGCCCTGGGTGGATGTTGAATCGGGGGAAACTATGAATACTTTTTCCATTGTGACCACCCAAGCAAATTCATTGATGGCCCAAATTCATCATAAAAAAATGAGAATGCCAACCATACTTAATGAACTCCAAGCAGCTCAATGGCTGGATCCCAATTTATCCGAAACTCACTTAATTGAACTAGCCCAAGCCCAATATGATGCTAACCTGATGCATGCTTATACCATTCAAAAACATTTTAGGAGTTCAATAGCTCCACAGGAACCCTTTGAATTTGAAGGCTTGCCCAGTTTAATACAATAAATCAGTTTGCTTTTTATTAATATGATTTCTTAATAGTTCTTGTCTCTCCATCACTGTTTTTATATACGATTTTAGCTGCATCGTAAGATAAAATTTCGTCTGGGGTATTTTTTGTTTTTAAATCTTCAATGAGGTTGTCTCTCATTAACAAATCCCATGTTTCAGGTTCAATTTTTAATTTATCATAATCGTAAGTGTAGTAAATGAATTTATTTTTTACTTTCCAAGTGCCTGTTACTTTAAAAGTGATGTTCACATTTTCAGTACTTTCATCATCATACACTTGAATGGTTGCACTTGATTTATACGACCCGTTTTTGAAAAATTGACTTCTCGCATTCATAATCTTCGTTCCATTTTCAAGTGTTTCGTCTTCCTGATAGGTATTGCCAATTAATATATCACTGATTTTGTCGTCTTCAGACTTCATTAAATTACAACTTCCCAATACTAGGCTAGCAAATACAAATAAAATGCAGGTTATTTTTTTCATTATATATTTTTTATAAATTTATGATATTTTATGAAATACCGATTCTTTCAAATACGGCTACTTTAAGCTTTTCGCTTTTTTTAAATTTTTCTACGTCAAAAGCGTCAATGATACTTTCCTCTTTATTCCAAAATATCATTTCACAACCCACTTTTTCATCAAAACCCTTTCTATTTTTCTGGTATATATCTTCGAAAGTGATTTTATAAACTCCTTCAAATGGAATAATTTGATCTGGGTTAGGAGGATATTTATTGATGATGATTTTTTGATCTTCAATAGTCAATCCTATATAAATCAAGCTTTTAAGATAACTTTTGTGCGCAAACAATTGTACAATAACTAATAAAATCAAAATCCCTACGCCTAACATAAAATGAATTGCCATTATAATAAGACCAACAATTACTGCAGCCAACAAATAGCCCCAAAGAGTGTGTTTGATGGCCCTAAAATAGAAACCAGGCAATGGTTTTAAATTTACAGCTTCATTGTTTTTAGGTATAACAAAAGTTCCTTTTGTTTTTTTAGCTTCACTCCTGCTTTTGAAATACGCAAGAATAAAAATAATGATTGATCCTAAAATTAATATTGTAAGCTTACCAACGAAGTGATCGTCATTCATACTCTACTTTTAAATTAATAATTATTTAATTACAACCTTGTGTATCTATTTTACCTTTAAATAATACGATCTCAATTGTTTAAAGGTGATTTAGAATCCCCTGTAATATACTATAATTGTAATATATATTATTTTCAAATCAGCAAAACTGATCAACTACCCTTATTTTTGTGGTATAAATACCTTCCTTGAGCCAACCTATATTATTAATTACCCCGCCTTTTACACAGCTAAATACACCCTATCCGGCTACCGCTTATTTAAAAGGATTTTTCAATACCAAGGGTGTTGAAACGTTTCAGGCTGACTTGGGTATTGAAGTAACCATTGCACTTTTTTCAAAGCAGGGATTGGTACGATTATTTAAGACGATTGAACAAAAGCAACAACTCGCGGAAGGGAAGCTTATACTTTCTGAAAATAGCGCACGTATGGTTGCTTTAAAGGATGCTTACATCAATTCCATTGAGGAAGTGATTTTATTTTTACAAGGAAAGTCCAATACATTGGCGCATTTTATTTGTACCAGAAATTTTTTACCAGAGGCAAGTAGATTTGAACAAATTGATGATTTAAAATGGGCTTTTGGAAGTATGGGTAAGTTAGATATGGCGAAGCATATTGCAACCATGTATTTAGAGGATTTGAGTGATTTGATTAAAGAAAATATTGATGAACATTTTGGATTTAGCAGGTATGCGGAAAGTCTTGGAAGGTCAGCAAATTCTTTTGATGATTTGTACAACGCTTTACAACAGCCCTTCACGTATTTGGATGAAATTTTAATTCAAATATTTGATCAAAGAATTAAGGAACTGCAACCCAAATTGGTTTGTATCTCTGTTCCATTTCCAGGAAATTTATATACTTCACTGCGTTGTGGACAATGGTTGAAAAAAAATTTCCCCAACATTAAAGTGGCCATGGGCGGTGGTTTTGCGAATACTGAATTAAGGTCATTGAGTGATAAGCGGGTTTTTGAATTTTATGACTTTATCACTTTAGACGATGGAGAAGCACCTTTGGAAATTTTAATTAAGCATATCGATGGCCAAGTACCTCAACACGAATTAAAACGTTGTTTTACCTTAGTCAATGGGGTAGTCACTTATATTAACAACACTAGTTGTGCGGATTATAAACAAGGGCAGGTGGGCACACCGGACTATGATGGTTTATTGTTGGATAAATACATTTCAGCCATTGAAGTGATTAACCCCATGCATAGTTTATGGAGTGACGGACGATGGAATAAATTAACAATGGCACATGGTTGTTATTGGGGTAAATGCACTTTTTGTGATGTCTCTTTAGATTATATAAAAAATTACGAACCCATTGTAGCGTCTTTAATTGTAGATAGGATGGAGGAGTTGGTTAAAAAAACAGGAGAGAATGGATTTCATTTTGTAGACGAAGCAGCGCCGCCTTCCTTAATGAAAGCAGTGGCTATTGAAATTATCAAAAGAAAATTGGTGGTGAGTTGGTGGGCCAATGTGCGATTTGAAAAAAGTTTCACCAGAGACTTATGCCAATTGTTAAAAGCTTCAGGATGTATAGCGGTGAGTGGAGGACTTGAAGTAGCATCAGATAGGTTGCTTGCACTCATTAATAAAGGCATCACCGTTGAACAGGTGGCTAAAGTAAGCAAGCATTTTACCGAAGCGGGCATCATGGTGCATGCTTATTTAATGTATGGGTTCCCCACACAGACAGTTCAAGAAACGGTGGATTCTTTAGAAATGGTGAGGCAGTTATTTGAAACAGGGGTGCTTCAATCGGCATTTTGGCATTTGTTTACCATGACAGCGCATAGCCCCGTTGGACTAGCGCCAGCAAAGTATCAGGTTAAAAAACAAACCGAAGTGATTGGAAGTTTTGCCAACAATGATATTCAACATATCGATCCTACTGGGGCGAATCACGAAATATTTGGATTTGGGCTAAAGAAAGCCTTAATTAATTATATGCATGGGGTTTGTTTTGAATTTCCGCTTCAAAAATGGTTTGACTTTAAAATACCTAAAACAACCGTCCCACCCGATAATATTTCAAAGGCCATTGAGACACCTGAATATACCACTGCAAAAAATCATAAGGTAATTTGGTTGGGGGTGATGCCCAATGCAACCCTGGTGCAGCGTTCCAAAAAAGGAAATAAATGGGAGGAGATGAACCTGCAATTTCAGACCCACAAAAGTGAACTCAACATTAATATTGAACCTGCAAAAGGAGCGTGGCTATTGCAACTATTGCCATTATTGAGCATTGCCAATGGAAATGGATTGACCATTGCTAACATCAAAGAAAGTTATGCAAATGCAGGATTGGATGGGTTTGAATTGTTTTGGGACAACAAACCCATGACAGGATTGTATAAGGCTGGATTGTTGGGCATTTAAAGTAGCGTTAAAACATTTTGGATTGTTTTATGTTATAGATTTCAAACAATAAAAAATGGGGAATTATTTAGTCGTTGGGGCGTCATCCGGGATGGGTCAAGCAATAGCCAATCAATTAGTAAAGGAAGGACACCAAGTGTACGCAACCTATCATACACATACCCTTCCATCAGGGGAAAATTTAAATGCATTTCAATTAAATGTTTTAGACGATCAATTGAATTTATCCAACCTGCCTGAATCCATGGACGGACTGGTGTATTGTCCTGGTGCAATTAATTTAAGACCCTTTGCAAGAATACAAGCCAATGATTTTGTGGATGACTTTAATTTACAAGTAACTGGAGCGATTAAAGTAATTCAAGCAAGCTTGCCTGCATTAAAAAAATCAGGCAATGCGTCCATCATTTTATTTTCAACCGTGGCGGTGCAACTTGGATTAAATTTTCATACACAAGTGGCTGTTTCAAAAGGCGCTATTGAAGGATTAACGAAAGCCTTGTCCGCTGAATTGGCCCCTACCATAAGAGTCAATTGTATTGCACCTTCCTTAACGGACACGCCATTGGCAGCTAGCTTATTAAATACCGAAAA
>CANKWR010000008.1 GCA_947487525.1 Bacteroidota bacterium | reverse complement strand
ATAAAAGAGGACTTGACAATTTTGAAATTCATAATTGGCAGTTTATTGGTTTATTAAGCACATACAAAATACACATTTTTGATATTCGGCGTACTGATTGTTAAATTATTTTTAACTTTTTTTAACTAAAAAACTAACAACCGTAAGCTTCTTAGCCTATTTTCTCCTATTAAAAGCAGTAAAACTCAATAAAATCAATACTTTATCAAATTTTTAACAGGCACTTAAAATATACTTAAAGAGGGGTACTCATTACTGCATATTTCAAAAAACAAACGTTTGCGAAAATTTTAGTGGAAATATTTTCATAAATTCACGTAATCGTTTGCATATGACAAATACGACCCTAAAGCTATTGGCTCAACAACTACAAATTAGTATTTCAACAGTATCAAGAGCCCTAAAGGACCATCCAGACATTTCAGCCAGCACTAAAGCAAAGGTAAATGCATTGGCACAAAGCATGGATTACGAACCCAATGCGTATGCCATTCAATTAAGAACCCAGAACAGTAAAATACTTGGCGTAATTGTACCTGCTATCTCCAATCTATTCTATGATAGCTTCATAGCCTCGATTGAAGAGGAAAGCCGGAGCAATGGGTATGCATTAATGATTCTTCAATCAAGTCATAATCCTGAGAATGAATTGAACAACTTAAAAATATTTAGACAAAACAGGGTAAGTGGTGTTTTCGCTTGCCTATCCTCTAGTTCCGAAAATATAGAAGTGTATCAGAAAATGAATGATCGGGATATACCAGTTGTTTTTTTTGACATAGTCCCTAAGGACAACCGTTTTACAAAAGTACGTATGGCCGACGAACGTTGTGCGATCATGGCGGCGGAAAATATTATAAAAAGAAACGCAAAAAAAGTACTTGCCATTTTCGGAGACGAAAATTTATCCATCACGCAAAAAAGAAAAGCAGCATTTCAAAAATTCATGCAGGACTTTGCCCCCAAAATTCACTGCAGTTATGTGAATGCAGCAAGTACAAAACAAGCAGAGGAGTTCATGAAAATATATGCAACTAAAGCACTAAAAATTGATACGGTATTTTGCATGACCGATGAAATATTAATTGGAGTGATGAGAACGATACAAGAATTACAACTTAAAATTCCAAAAGATATTGGTGTCATTAGTATTAGCAATGGATTCATCCCCAACTTATATTATCCGCATATCAGTTATGTAGAAACAAGTGGCCACGAATTAGGGAAGCTTGCTTTTATTCAAATGATGGCGAATATGAAAGGAGGAAAAACTTTAACAGAGTTAACAGTAGATGCTAAATTTATAGCAGGAGGATCTATGTAATAAAAAACGATAGCACCTACATTGCTAGTTGCAAATAAAAATGTAAAATTAGTGGAGATGTTTTTGAAGGAAATATGTACAGCAAAGGGGTTTTTATTTGATTTAAATGGGACCATGGTCAATGATATGCCTTATCATATTGAAGCATGGCATCAAGAAATAATAAAATTAGGCGGTCATCTTAGTTTGGAGGAAATGAAACACCAGTGTTATGGTAAAAACGATGAACTATTAGAGCGCATTTTTCCCGGGCGATTTAGCATGGAAGAAAAAGTTAAATTAGGAAATGATAAAGAGGCTTTGTACCGTGTTGAATTCAAACCCCACTTAAAACTCATTGATGGGCTGGCCTCTTTTTTAGCAGCCGCTAGTGAACGGAAAATCCAAATGGCCATCGGTTCCGCAGCCATTACTGAAAATATCAATTTTGTGATTGACAATATGGATATCCGACATTATTTCAGTGCTATTGTAAGTGCGAATCATGTTCAGCAAAGCAAACCACATCCCGAAACCTTTTTAAAATGTGCTCAACAACTTGGCCTAACCCCCAAGGAGTGCATTGTATTTGAAGACACCCCCAAAGGCGTTGAATGTGCACTCCATGCAGGCATGAGCGCGGTAGTAATTTTAGGAGAACATACACAAGCAGAGTTTGCAAAATTCACCAACGTGATTCATTTTATGAATACTTATTGCGAATGATATAATCTTATTATTGTCTAATATTCATCAGGTTTTAAGGACATTAAAAGTGCTATTAATTCCTCCATATTTTTCAAACCATCCATCTTGGTAAATACAGGTGTTTTATAATCTTTAATTTCTACTTTGGGAGCATATACGTTCGTAACTCGATAGTAATGTTTCCTTGAAAGATCCTGAGACACGTTTTTATCCCAAATAAATACTTTTTTCAAAAGTATTTGAAAGTCTTCCACTAATTTATTTGCCTCGCAAAAATCTTTTTTATTCTTTAAACTATCTAGGGCTGGGAGATAGTAACTTACTACAATAGCTTTAATGATCGGTTGTACTTGAGTATGTAAATCAGCAAAATTATCTTCTAAAAGTAATTTAGAAGCTTCATTAATTTTTGTAACTCTATTAGAATCACAATAAACTGACAATACATTTTCCTTCCAGCAAGAATCCACTTCAGGAATTGAGTTTTTATATGCTTCGTTGACTTTTGCCTTAATTAAAAATTGATCGTACAATTTTTGCCTTTCTTGGTATTCTACATAAAAGGGGTATGAATCATAGGTTAATCTTTGTTTCCCTAAAAAAGGAAATTCACTTAATAAATATTTACGTCTTCTGTCTACTGCTATGCTGTCTATCCTTTTGAATATTGTAAATTGTAATTGCTTTTTTTGTTCAATCGCTTTTAAGTAATCTTCATCAGTAAGTGAGATTTTGTATATTTTAAAAAATTGATTAAAGTCTTGATTTAATGAACTTGTGTCATAGGACTTACTGTAGTCATATTTAGTATACACTTTAATTATCTCATTGTATTCGTTAATTTTCTCCAAATCTAATTGAGGTTTAAATGCTATTGAAATAGCAAGTCCGCCTAAATCGCTGCCTCTTGTTGTCATATACAAATCATCTCCTCCAATACGTTCCCAATTAAAAAATTTACTATAAAGTTCTTTTCTAGCATCAAAGCTTATATATTCACTAGCTGATATAGTGTCTATTTGCATTCTATACTTTTTTACATCTTCTTTTTTAAGCATCCCTGTCAAAAAATAATTAATTAACTTTAATTCTTCTTCACTTCTAGTATAACTATCTGTAACATCCCCGTTGGGCATTGATCTAATTATTTTTTTTATGAGTACTCCATTCGAAAAAGTATATTCCTGCTTTTCGCCACTTGTACTTAATACCCATATACCATTTATTAGTCCATTAGCATTAAATTGCCCAGTAATTTTGGCTTTATTATTTATGTTATTATTTGAATAATTATATAAACCAGCTGGACGGCCATTCGAAAAATTCACACTCAAAGTTTCATTTGGCGCAAAATAGTACTCATATGGAAGCCAAGCTCCTCTACTATGCGTTCTATATTTTTGTTTGTTATCATAAACCCACAATCCATTGGGTTTGCCATCCTTGTAGCCGAAATTTAATTGTATTGTTCCAGTCCAATTAACATCAAATGCCAAATCATCTAATCTCATAATTCTATATTCCCATACTCCATCTCTTTTCCCGTTTTTAAAATTGCCATTCGCATACTCTTTATAATAATTGCCTTGGACTAAATTAAATGTGTATTTTCCTTGATTTACATAATTACCCGTTTTCGGATCTTCATAATAATTATATCTTAAATCACCTGGATCGTCCTTCCAATTATATAACGAAGTATTAATTGACTTAACAACCTGCGTATGTGCAGTGAATGTGCAGGTGAACATAAAAATTAAAATGAGTATTTTGCTAACTTTCATTTTATTAAGATTTTGAATTAAATATAACTGTTGTATAAATTAATAATTAAATATAATGAAGTTATACAAAGATGGATGACTTGACACATTGCTTCACTTATTTGCGAAAACTGTAGCTTTTATAAAAAACTATTTTCCAATACAAAACTTGGAGAAAATAAAATCCAACTGATCCTCATTGGTAATTTGACCCGTAATTGTACCCAGGTAATGCAATGCTTGACGAATGTCCAATGCCAGTAAATCGCCTGTTACATTGTGTTGCAAGCCTGTTTCAACATCGTGCAGTGCCATGGATAATTTTTTCAAAGAGGATACATGTCTTGCATTGGTGATGATGGTGCCTTCCTTATGTATCGCATCGCCCACCGCTTTTTTATAGAGTAGTTTTTCCAATGCCTTGATATTGTCTTTTTCCTTAGCCGAAATAAACACCACTTCGTTCAATGCACTATTCGATAGCATGGATGGATCGGTTAGTAAATCCTTTTTATTTCCTACCAATATTAATTTATCGGCACTTACTTCCGATTGCCAGGTATCCACCTGTTCAATGCCCTGATCGTTAACATCAAATAAGGCAATCACGATATCTGCACCTAGTATTTTTTCCTTACTTTTTTCAATCCCCATTTGTTCAATGCGGTCGCTCGTTGATAACCTTATTCCTGCAGTATCTATCAATTTAAATAGCACCCCTTGAATATTTAAATACTCTTCAACCGTGTCGCGGGTGGTACCAGGTATTTCACTCACCAATGCCCTGTTTTCATTTAACAACGCATTTAATAAAGTAGACTTGCCTGCATTGGGTTTGCCTACGATAGCCACCTGCACCCCATTCTTAATCACATTGCCCAGCTTAAAAGAATCCAACAACTCCTGTGTTTTAATTTGCAATTGTTGCACCAACAGTTCCAAGTCTTTTTTATTTGCAAAAGCAACATCCTCCTGAGAAAAATCCAATTCCAATTCAATCAATGCGGAGAACTTAATAAGTTTTTCTCGCATTACCTGCAAGTCGGTAGAGAATCCTCCTTTTAAATTATGCAATGCTGTTTTACGTGCAGCTTCGGTATTACTGGCTATTAAGTCTGCTACTGCTTCGGCTTGGGTTAAGTCCAATTTGCCATTTAAAAAAGCCCTTTGTGTAAACTCCCCTGGCTTTGCCATTCTTGCACCCGCCTGAATCATTAATTGTAAAATTTGGTCCTGAATCATTGGAGCACCGTGACAGGATATTTCTACCACTTCCTCTCCGGTATAAGAACGTGGAGCAAGATAGAGGCTTACCACGACTTCGTCAATCACCTCTGTTCCATTAAGTAATTTTCCAAAATGAACTGTATGACTTGGTTGGATAGCTAAGCTTTTTTTTGAAAATACCGATGCGGTGATTTCAATGGCCTTTGCGCCACTTAATCTAATCACCGCTATTGCGCCCAATCCAGGTGCTGTTGCCAAGGCTACAATCGTATCATTCCAGGTACTCAAATTTTCACGCATAACGCAAAGATAGTCTATTGTATAAATTTTAGATAAAGCAGCAGAAAAACAAATGGCAGCCTGATTAGGGGCTGCCATTTGTTTTTTATAAGTCACCATTTTTTAAGCCTTGTATGAAGCATACAGGCATAAAAACTATTCGTCAGAAACTTGGAATACAATTGCTTGTCTATGGCGATAGATTACATTCTTACCATTTTGAACAGCAGCTTTCCATTTTGGACCTCTGGTAATTACACGTACTGCTTCATCAGAAGTACCATAGCCTGGATTATTTTCAGCTCTTACGTCTGAAATTGAACCATCTCTGGATACCACGAAAGAAACTGTTACTGCATATCTTCCAGCAGGTGCACCGTTTTCAACGGGTAAATCTCTATTCAACGTTCTTTCTAGATAACGTATCCATCCTGCCTGACCCCCTGGAAATTCAGCAGGTTGTTGAACCACAGTAAAGATTTTATCTGTTTCTTCCTCTGGAGGAGCAACAGGACCTGTACTTTGTTCAACGGGTGCCACGATACCATCGTCTTTGATCCCTTTTTGGTCAACAGCACCAATTTTCACGTCTTCTAATTTTTCAACTTCTTTTACCTCGTCTTCTTTTTTCACTTCCTCATCCTTTACAATTTTAGGAGGCGTGAATTTTGCCATTTCCACTTTAGGTGGTTCCTGTTTAGGAGGTGGCGGCGGAGGTGGTGGTGGCGCTTTCTTTTCTTGATTGTTAACATCCGCTAAAGAAACATCGGCTACAATAATGTCCGCTTTTGATTTTTTTGCGCTGTTAGACCAAATAGCACCACCCGCTAATAATGCAGTAATCGCTATCATCACATACAACGCCTTCTTGAGACGGTCGTTGTATGTTTTGCGAAGCTCGTAAGCACCATACTCCTTGTATCTTCCCTCAAAAATGAGGTCTAATACGTCAGCGGTTAATATTTTATTTATGTCCATTTTGAATGCTTTTTATGCTTTAAGGTTTTGCTGATGCATCGGAAATTTTCACCAATTGCTCTTCAGTTTCAAAAATGTCGACTAATGCGAATTTTTTAACTACGTTAATTGACATTTCATCTAAAATATCAATTACGTTTTTATAATTGCAAAATTGGCTAGGCTTAATCACCACTACTAAGTCATGTTCAGGGTCGTTAGGATCCGTCGCAATACTTCTTACATATGCTTTCTTTTTAAGGATTACATCTCTTATTGAGTTTTCTCCGTTATAAGAAGCAGATAAGAAGTTAGAAGCGTCAGGTTTTAACTGACCTTCATAGTAGTATAAGTGATTATCCGCCCCCATTAAGATGGTTAAAGCACCTGACTCTTTCGCTTTGTTTTGCTCTTCAGGTTTTACTTTATCATCCGGCAAAAGCAACTTCATAGCGGTTGGTTGACTCATCGTGGTAGTGAAGATGAAGAAGGTAATCAAGAGGAAACCTAAATCCACCATCGGTGTCAAATCGACACGCGTTGATAGTTTTTTCCCTTTCTTGACACCGGGTCCTTTCTTATGGCCACCACCCGAGGTATCTAATTCTGCCATAGTAAATAGCTTTTAATCAGTTTATAATTTAATTATCCATTTTTTCTCCACTCATCGATTTCTTGAACAATTCTGAACCTGCTGGCGCATTTTCAGGATTGGTAACCATTTGGAACTTCTGAATGTTGTTCTTTTTGAATGCAGTTAAAACACCTTTAAAGGAAGGATACTTTGCTAAATTGTCGCCTTTTAATAAAAGGTCCATTTTAGTTCCAGCATATGCTTCCGTGATGGCTTGCATCCAAACAGTCAATTCATTATTCGTAGTATCCTTACAAGGAATACCTGGTAGTGCATTTCCTTTTCTGTTTTCTTCAGAGATAGATAAGAAAGCGTTTAAGCCGCTAAAAGAAGCACCAATAAAACTTGCTGCCTTAAACTTAGCAACGTCAATTCCTGCATTCTTAGTTGTATTGATAGAATTAACGACTAGTTCTCTTTTACTCTTATCATCTATTGTTAAAAACACTTTACCATCTTTATCTATTGTAACCAATACAAAGTCTTTGCTTGGTGCAACTTTTGATGCTACTGAACTTGGAGTAGTCACCGCAATTGCTTCAGCTGGTTTGAATTTAGTAGTCAAGATAAAAAATGACAATAAAAGGAAAGCCACATCACACATGGCAGTCATGTCGATGTTGGTACTCTTACGAGGTAATTTGGCTCTACCCATTTTTATTATCTTTTAATTTATTGATAAGGTTGTCCTTATTAAAATATTTTTTCTACTACTTATAGTTAGCTGCAAAGCTTTGAGTTAAAGTAAATCCAGACTCATCGATACCATAAGTAATACCATCGATTCTTGTTGTGAATACGTTGTACATGATAATCGCGACTGCAGAAGTACCGATACCCAATGCGGTGTTATACAAGGCCTCAGAGATACCTTGAGATAATTCACGAGCAGCTTCACCACCACCTTCTTCTCCTAATTTAGAGAAAGAACGAATCATACCTAACACCGTACCGAACAATCCTAATAAGGTTGCTACTGATGCGATCGTTGATAAGAATACTAAGTTCTTTTCTAACATTGGTAATTCAAGGGCAGTTGCTTCTTCAACTTCTTTTTGAATATTTAATACTTTTTGATCAGCATTTAACTCTGTATTGGTAATCATTTCTTTGTACTTTTTCAAGCCAGACTTCATTACATTACCTACAGAACCTTTTTGTTTGTCACACTCAGCAATTGCTTTGTCCACTTCTTTGTTTGCTAAATGAAATTGTACTTTACGGATGAACTCAGTATTGCTTCCAGTACCTGCTGCTTTCGCTACAGTTAATAATCTTTCAATAACGAAAGTTAATACTACTAAAAAGCATCCAATCAAAATAGGCACGACGATACCACCCTCGTACATTTTAGTGAAAGTACCTTTTGGTCCTTTATGTGCAGGCCAGAAACCACCACTAGGATCAGGATTAGAGAAATTACTTGCATTACCTAACACAAAACGCCAGATAACATAGCCTGCTACGATACAAGCGATAGGTGCTAAAGTTGCAATCAAGTTGCCGCCTTTTTTCGGCTGTGCTGCTGTCTTTGGTGCAGCGGTTGCAGTTGGTTTAGTTAAATCAGCCATGATTCAATTGATTTTTGGTTTAAAATAAAAATTTATAAAAGATTTTATCCTTTTCACTATTAGTTTAGAAATCACTCGAATCTCTACGCACTAGTTTCTAAGGGGTTACAAAATAAGTAATTTATTGGTTGAAACAAATTTCAAAGCATTTTTTTATAAAAAATTAATACCACTAACTACTGTTCATAGAATTTGATATATTTATGACTGTTTTCTAAATTATAACAAATAACAAATATGAAAAAAATCTTAGTTTTTTCTAGTCTTTGTGTCTTTTTGACAATTAGCTCAAATGCACAGAGGCCCGACATGTCCCAGCGCCCAGACACTAGTGGTGCAAAAAAAGACGGGCCTGCTAAAGCTGGCCCCAAAGCATTTGGCGACGTAATCACCAAAAAAGCAATTAGCCAAAAAGGGGTATTTAACGTTCATTTTCAAGACGATAAATACTTTTTTGAAATCCCGGATAGCTTATTAGGCCGTGAATTACTAGCAGTTACCCGATTCGCCAAAGTAGCGGGGGGTGCTAGACGCTACGGAGGAGAGGAAGTGAATGAGCAAAGTCTTGTTTTCGAAAAAGGACCTAATCAGAAAATATTTATGCGTGTGGTTACCTTAATTTCTAAGGCCGATTCTACCCAAACCATCGCAAAAGCAGTTAAAAACTCTTATTTAGACCCAATTGTGGCTTCTTTTGAAATAAAAGCCCTTGGAAAAGACTCTACAAGCAGTGTCATTGACGTGACCGACTTTTTTAAAGGAGACAATCAGGCTGTTAGCTTAACCAGCGGGGAAAAGAGAACCTTTAACCTTTCGGGCTTGGCTTCAGACAGATCCTACATAGAAAGCATTAAGTCTTACCCTATTAATATGGAAATTAGGACGGTAAAAACCTATTCTGCAAGTGCTCCTATGCCAGGCAGTCCTTTAGGGGGTAGCGCCATTCCAGCAGCAATCAATGCTGGGGCCGTCACCTTTGAGTTAAATACTTCAATTAGACTGTTGCCTAAGGTTCCGATGAATGCCCGCTTATTCGACCCAAGAGTGGGTTATTTCGCTGATAATTTTGTGCAGTATTCTGATGACCAACATAAGGTATCAAACCAAGTATTCGCGGTGCGTTATAAATTAGAGCCAAAGCCAGCGGATTTAGAAAGATACAAAAGAGGTGAATTGGTGGAGCCTATCAAGCCAATTGTGTATTATATCGATCCAGCAACGCCTAAAAAATGGGTGCCTTATTTAATGGCTGGTGTAAATGACTGGAATGCAGCCTTCGAAAAAGCAGGTTGGAAAAATGCAATTCAAGGTAAAGAGTGGCCTAACGATAGCACGATGAGTTTAGAAGATGCACGTTTTTCAGTTATCCGTTATTTCGCTTCTGATATTGAAAATGCGTATGGACCTCAAGTGCATGATCCAAGAAGTGGAGAAATTTTAGAAAGCCATATCGGTTGGTACCATAACGTGATGAACTTAGTGCATGATTGGTATATGATTCAAACAGCTGCGGTAGATCCTGCTGCAAGAAAAATGAAATTTGATGACAGCTTAATGGGCAATTTAATTCGCTTTGTTTCTTCTCACGAAGTAGGTCACACCTTAGGTTTGAGACATAATATGGGTAGCAGTAGCAAAACCCCAGTAGAAAAATTAAGAGATGCAAAATGGTTAGAAGCAAACGGTCACACAGCGAGTATCATGGATTATGCGCGCTTTAATTATGTTGCTCAGCCGGAAGACAATGTCACTCAAATGGGATTGTTCCCGCGCATTGGCGATTATGATAAATGGGCCATTAAATGGGGCTACACTTATACCGGTGTGGGCGAAGAAGCTGATAAAAAAATGAACAACAAATGGATCATTGATGCTTTAAACGGCAATGATCGTTTGTGGTTTGGTGGTGAAGGATTTAATGCAGACCCACGTGCGCAAACAGAGGACTTGGGAGATAACTCCGTTTTAGCGAGCGAGTATGCAATAAAGAATTTAAAACGCATAATTGTTAAACTTCCAGAATGGACTAAAGAAGAAGGAGATCGTTATGAAAATTTAAGTGATATCTATACCCAACTTGTTGGACAGTATAGTCGCTACATGGGGCATGTATTGAAAAATGTAGGTGGTGTTTATGAAACATTTAAAAGTGTAGAAGAAAAAGGAGATGTGTACACTGCAACACCAGTTGCAATGCAAAAATCAGCAATGAATTTTTTACATACGCAGTTATTTACTACCCCAAAATGGTTATTTGACAACAATATTTTGAATAAAATATCTAACCCTGTTGCCAACGAAAGAATACAGTCTGTCCAAACAAATGTGTTAAAGAATTTATTAGACAAAGGACGCTTATATCGTTTAACTACAAGCACGACCCGTTTTGGCAATGTGTCTTACTCTTTACACGACATGATGGAGGATACAAGAAAAGGTTTATTCTCTGAATTGAATAACCGCCAAGCAACCGATGTATTCCGTCGTAATTTGCAAAAAGTATACGTTTCTCAATTGGGAGATTTAATCAATCCATCAACAGGCGCTGCTCCTTCTCCATTATTGAGAATGGGACCAGCTCTTGATGTTGAAAATACCGATATTGTTTCTGAAGCAAAAGCACAATTGAAAAAATTAGCTGCTGCAATTCAAAGCAACAAAGGAAGTATGAATGATGCAAGTTCTGTGAGCCATTTTGATGACTTACAAGACCGCATTAAACACATTTTAGATCCTAAGTAATTATTTACTTTATACTTTCAAAAGGCCCGCTTTGCGGGCCTTTTGCTTTTTTTCACTTTTTAAAATTGAAATGTAAAAGTTCAAAAAAGCTTTTACCACTTTTTTAGAATGAAATTGAACTCAATTAGAAATAAATACATACACGCCTCTCGCTCACAAAACGCTGTAGTGGTATATAAGTATGCGCATTCCTTTCTCTAAATAGAAATCCCCTATTTTGTAGTTGAACTACTCGTTACGCTATGTTCGAAGTTCGGCTTTGTATATATTTATTTCTAATTGCAACCGATGTAATTCTTAAAAAGCAATGGTATAATATTTGCGCATACCAAACTTTGAACATAGCGTAACAAATAGTACAACAATATTTTACAGTAAAGCTATTGATGCAAACAATTATTTGACACTAAAAATAAAGTATAGCGTTTTGTGAAGGGTTGGCATAGCATGTATTATACCATTGTGAATGAGCAATAAACTATTATGAATTTGTAATCCGAAACGAGCTTTCGAGCCACGCGCAGGGCGAGATGAGGGTTACAAATTCATCATTGCTTATTGTTTGCAAGATGTTAGTTCTTAACAATGTGAAATTGAAATGAACAATAAACTACTCGTAACGCAATGCATTGATTGGATTCAGTGAAGCAGCTTTCATGGCAGGATAAATACCTGCAGCCAAACCCACCACCGAACAAATAATAATCCCGGTGAATACCCAAAACCAAGGCACTACAAAGCCTGTATTTAAAATTAAACTAAATAAATTGCCTACCCCGACGCCAAGTAAAATACCAAAAAAAGCACCTAATAAGCTAATACATACGCTTTCAAATAAAAATTGACGGCGCACGTCTTTCTTTTTGCCACCCAGTGCTTTAATCAAACCCACTTCGCGGGTTCTTTCGCTAACAGCAACCAACATGATATTCATTAAACCAATGGCAGCGCCAATTAAAGTAATCATTCCAATGGCACCTGCAGCACCACTGATACCGGCTAAAAATCCAATAAACATATCAGCGAACTTATCACTTTTGTCTATCACGAAATTGTCCGCTTCGGAGGGTATTAGCCTTCTTGCTTTTCTCATTTGTTCAGTGGTTTCCCCAATGGCAGGTTCTAATTCAGTAATATTATTCACCATCACCCCAATCGCATAGGATGGATTTATATTGGCATACTGTCTTACATTTTTTACTGAAGTAACAACAACATCATCCTGACGCATCATCGCACTTGACCCCTTTGATTTTAGCAAACCAATTACACGATACGGTTTACTTTGCAGTAAAATTACTTTATCGATACAGGCGGATGGTTTATTGGGGAATAATTTAGCAGCTACGTTGCTGCCAATGATACAAACATTTCTACCAGAAGCCACATCCACATTATTTAAATTACGGCCAGCCGTTAATGAATACCCATTTACTGCTAAATAATTTTCATCGCCGCCCATTAAACTAATTTGGGGATTGGTTTTTTTATCCTTGTAATGCAGTTCATTGTTGCCGCCGGCTCTTCTTGATATACTTACCAATGCTCTTGAAAAGCCAAAGTGGTCTTTGAAATAAGCGGCTTCTTCAATTCTAATTGGCTTATCTAAATTTGATTTCTTTTCTTTTTGCCCTTTCTTAGTTTTTGCAAATTCTTCACCGTTGTTTTCGCCCCCACCTATTCTTGCATTTATTTCCTTATAGCGCACGCTAAATGCATTTGCACCCATAAAAGAAAAATTTTCCTTTAAACTTTGATTCATTGCAGAAATCGCAGTGATAATGCCAATTAAGGCCATGATACCAAAAGCAATAATCGCAACAGTAATCCCTGTTCTCAGCTTATTGCCTTTTACGGTTCTCCATGCCAATGCAAATGAATCCTGAATAGTCATTATTTGGGGTTTATATGCCTAAAGGTACTGCGAATTCAACAATCTGCGCCTAGGAGTTGGCTAGTATTTGAGGAACGGCTAAATAGATATATAATTGAACAATAAAGCGGGGAATACGCCAAGCACCAATAGGATAATTGCTATAATCCATAACTTAAGCTCGTATGGTTTGTCAATGGGGTGAATGGCTGGTTCGCCTTCTGCAAAATACATTGCTTGAATAAGCTTGAAATAATAATAAACGCTGATCGCCGCAAATACAACTGCCGTGATCAATAACCACAAGCCTGCACCTGCGGTAAATAAAGCATTCAGCATATAATATTTAGCAAAAAAACCGGCAGTCAAAGGAATGCCTGCCAATGAAAATAAAAATAAAGTAGTTAAAAAAGCCAAAGCCGGATTAGATTTAGCCAATCCATTGAATGATTCAATGCTATAATCTTTCATTTTAATTAATACCGCAAATACCCCAATCGTCGCTAAAGAATAGGCGACGATGTATAATAATATTGCTTCCTTATTAAATACTGACTCCCCGTATAAAGCAAATAACATGAAGCCTGCTTGAGCAATACTTGAATATGCCAACATGCGTTTTACACTTCTTTGAAATACGGCAGTAACATTGCCCACGAGTAAAGTGGATACAATTACCAAGGGTAAAATAATCATCCAAGTCCCTTGTCCTAAAGCAACACGTTGCACTTCGAAGATTTTGATAAATGCAATAAATCCAGCCGCTTTTACCACCGTTGCCATGAAGGGAGTAAACACAGTGGGTGCTCCGTCATATACATCGGGTGTCCAAAAATGAAACGGCGCTGCTGATACTTTAAAATTCATAGATACAAATAACAAAAGTAAACCTGCAGACATTAAAAAATGTTCAACGGGCATTTTAGTCATTGGGTTAATGACTGGCGCTGTTAAAGTAAATGTGCCTGTAGCACCATAAATGAACGCAATCCCTAACAACAATATCCCGGTTGAAAATGACCCCATTAAAAAGTACTTGATAGAGGCTTCATTGCTAAATAAATTCTTTTTATCTGCCCCTGTTAAAATATATAAAGGAATTGACAAAATTTCGATTCCAATAAATAGCATTAATAAATTATTGAAGGAGGTTAATAGACTCACTCCACATAGAATAAAAAAGAAAATGGCATAATAGTCGGCAGAATGGTCACCTACTTTTCCTATTTCATCCCCATTTATCCATAAATAAATGAAGGTAATCACATACAATATTGTGTTTGCATATAAGCCCATTTGACTGAACACAAGCATACCCTTGGTGTCAAACTCAATGGCCCACCAATGGTCTAATTGTGCTAGGTTGGCAACGATTAAAACAAGCATGCCAAACAAGCCAATGCTTCTTTGCAATTTTGATGAAGTCGTTCCCCAGGAAACAAACATCATAATAACCCCTAATAAAGCTGAAACAATGATCGCATTCATTATTAATTCGTTTAATTATTTGTAAAACAATTGTTGTAAGGTATCCGCACTAATGTTAAATAATAACTGTGGATACACCCCCGTGATGAAAACAATGACCAACAATACAATTAATACGCCTTGCGCATTTTTATTGGGCGCTGGCATTGTATTTATTGCAGCACTCACTTCACCATACGCTATTTTTTGAACCATATTTAAAGTGTAAATCGCAGCCAATACAACACTTACCCCTGCGAATGCTGCCATCCAAGGGCTAAATTGGAAAATAGCATTGAACATTAAAAATTCACCAACAAACGCATTGGTTAATGGAAGCGCAATATTAGCAAAGGCAAATCCAACCAATAAAATTGCCAAAGTGGGTTGCTTTTTTGCAAGACCGCCTAAGGCTTTCATTGATCTAGTGCCCGCTTGTTGCTCAATGATATCTGCTATTATCCAAAGACCTAAAACATTAATTCCGTGTGAAAACAATTGAATCATGACCCCTTGAACACCAATTGATTTAAACGTAAACAAGGCTGCACTCATTAAACCAATATGCGCAATGGATGAATAAGCGATTAATCGCTTTACATCATCTTGACGAATGGCAATGAAGGAAGCATATAAAACGCCAATAATTGAAAGGCAAATTACAAAGTTTGCATGGCTCAATGAAGCTGCAGGAAACAAAGGAAGTAACCATCTAATTACGCCATACAATCCCATTTTTACCATCACTGCACTTAATACCATAGTCACGGCAGTAGGTGATTGCTCATACGCATCAGGTTGCCATGTGTGTAAGGGGAAAATGGGCATTTTAATTGCAAAAGCAGTAAAGAATAATGCAAATGCAGCAAGCTGTTGACCATTCGTTAAAATGGCATTTTTAAACGACCCAATTAAAAAACTATGATCTGGTGTATTGGTATACACCAATATAATGCCAATTAACATGAACAAGGAACCTAAGAAAGTATAAATGAAAAATTTAAACGTAATCGCCACTCTTTTTTCGCCACCCCAAATTGAACATAAAAAATATACAGGGATTAATGCCAATTCCCAGAAAAAATAAAATAATAATGCATCTCCAGCCAAAAATACACCCATTAAACCTGCTTGTGTAAGCAACATTAAACCAAGAAATATATTTCTATTGTTTAATTGGTTTTTTCCAGTAGCAATAAATATTGCTGGGAAACTTATTGCAGTTAGTAAAACTAAAATTTTTGCTAAGCCATCCGCTTGTAATAAAAAACGGCTGTTAATGGACGACAACCAAACTGCATCAAAGTTGTCTGTTTTATTTATTATAATAACAAAAGCCGCCAATAAAGTAAGCAAGCTTGCTCCTATTGCAATTGAATTTCCAGCTGTTTCTTTTTTGATAGCAAAAAGAAGAATTGCGGCAGTAATAGGAATTAATAAAAATAATAATAGAAACATGATAACTTATGATTTATTTTTTCAAATGAGATAAAAAACGAAGAATCGCAACATCATTGAACCAACAAAGGAAGAGCACAATAATGCCAATCACGGTAAATAAAATATAATACCCTACTTGTCCATTTTGAACCAATCTTATTTTTCTTGCACTAAATTGAACTAATTTGCCTGCGCCGTTTACAGCACCGTCAATGACATTTTTTTCAATAACTTCTTTTAAGAACCTGGCAAATTTATTCAAAGGCTGTACAATCGCATTTTCATACAATTCGTCAACATACCACTTATTGTATAAGAATTTACCCAATGCAGTTTGAGGTGTTGCGTCAGCTTGGCGTTTATATCTATTAATAGCTATGAATAAAGCAATCACTGCAATGCTAACCGAAGCCCCCATTAATACCCACTCAGTTGAATGCGATAAAGCAACTTCCTTAACATCTCCTACAATTGGGATTAACTGATGAGATAACCAATGATGCCCTCCCATTAATTCGGGGATACCAATCGCGCCAGCAACGGCACTTGCTACCGCCAAAATAATTAAAGGCAAGGTCATTGCAGATGGACTTTCGTGTAAATGATGTTCTTGGTCATGTGTACCTCTAAACTGTCCTAAGAAAGTAGTGGCATACAATCGGAACATATAAAATGCAGTCATCGCAGCACCTACTACCCCTAATGCCCAGTAAATTGGACTCTTTGCAAAAGCAGCTGCTAAAATTTCATCTTTGGAAAAGAAACCACTAAAAGGAGGTATCCCTGCAATAGCAATACAACCAATTAAGAAGGTAATATGTGTGATGGGTAATTTCGATTTCAATCCGCCCATGTTACGAATATCTTGTTCATGATGCATTGCATGAATTACAGAGCCTGCACCTAGGAACAACAAGGCTTTAAAAAACGCGTGGGTAATCACATGGAACACGGCGCCAGAATAGGCACCTACACCCAATCCTAAAAACATATAACCCAATTGACTTACCGTTGAATAAGCCAATACTTTTTTAATGTCATTTTGTTTAATCGCAATGGTTGCCGCCAATAATGCGGTACTAATACCCACAATTGCCACCACATGTTGTGTCAATTCACTCGCACTAAATAAAATATTAGAACGCGTAATCATATAGATACCCGCTGTCACCATCGTTGCAGCATGGATTAATGCAGAAACAGGTGTTGGACCCGCCATCGCATCTGGAAGCCAAGTGAATAAAGGTATTTGCGCACTCTTTCCCATGGCGCCAACAAATAATAATAAAGTAATTGCAGTGATATCGGTGGTAGATAATTTAGCTAGGCTTTGGGCTGTTAGCACACTATCGTAACTTACGGATCCTAACTTTACGATTAACCAAAAAATAGCCAGTAAAAAACCTAGATCCCCTATACGGTTCATGATAAAGGCTTTCTTAGCAGCATAATTATAAGTGGCATTGGTAAACCAATACCCAATTAATAAATAAGAACACAATCCTACTCCTTCCCATCCAATAAACATAATTACATAGTTGTCCCCTAATACCAATAACAACATACTGAATACAAATAAATTCAAATAAGCAAAGTAGCGTGCGTAATGCGGCGCTTCTTCCTCTTTCATATACGCAGTAGAATATAAATGAATCAAGGACCCCACTCCAGTAATGACCAGTAAGAATAAACTTGACAAAGCATCCACTTTAAAATCAAAAGGGATTTTAAAATTTGCGGTATTGATAAAATCAAAATAATGAACCGTTGCGACCCCATTGGACTGAACATTTAAAAAAGCCAATACGCTAAATACAAAGGACATTACAATGAAGCCTGTTGCATTATAAGCAATTACTTTTTTACTCCAAATATTACGACCAAGTCCATTGAATAAAAATCCAATCAAAGGCCATAGTACTATTAATCCTATTATTAGTTTCATGCGAAATGAATTAATTCTTTAATCTATTTAAGAAATTGATATCGGTTGAATGCGTATTTCTATACATCATTACAATAATTGCTAAGCCCACACTTACCTCTGCAGCAGCCACTACCATGATAAAAAACACAAAAATTTGTGCATCAATACCTGCGGTACTTGTTGGAGAAACAGCTAGCGCAGCTCCACTGTGCATTTTTGAAAAAGCAACCAGCAATAGGTTTACCGCGTTTAACATTAACTCAATACACATGAATACAATGATTGCATTGCGTCTTGTGAGCACCCCAACAACCCCGATGCTAAATAAGGTTAAGCAAAAAAAGATATAATATTGAATTGGCATACCGTCTATTTTAATGAGTTATTTTATTTTTTTTAATGTTTATTTTTTTCCAATGATCACCGCGCCCACCATCGCACTTAAAAATAACACACTGCTTATTTCAAATGGCAAAACATAATCATTGAACAATGCTTTTCCCAATGGATGTATTAAACCAATAGTACCTTCTTTCATCAAAACTTGTTTCCCTTGCAATTGCGTAGTTTGTTTTACCAAAGCAATTAATAAAATCAAAAGGCTTCCGCCAGATAAAACACCTATGAACTTGGTAAGTAACTTTTTTTGAGGCTCCTTATCGGATTGAACATTCATTAACATTATTACAAACAGGAACAACACCATGATGGCTCCGGCATATACAATAATGTTTACAATGGCAAGGAATTGCGCATTCAATAATATATAATGTCCAGAGATGGCGAAGAATACCAAAATCAACCACAACACACTATGAATGGGATTCTTGCTTACCAATACCATTATTGCACTTACAATTGCAAATGCAGATAAGGCAAAAAATAAAATTTCTAATATACTCATATCAATTAGGCTTCTACTCCTTTGGCCTCAGCATAAGCTTCCGCTTCTGTCTTAGGATTAGGAATTAATAAATCAGGTTTACCATAAATAAATCCTTTGCGTGTAAAATTCGCAGGCGCAAAAGTTTCGCTTAAATAAATGGCGTCTTTTGGACAAGCATCCTCACACAATCCACAGAAAATACAACGCAACATATTAATTTCATATTTTGCAGCATACTTTTCTTCTCTATACAAATTTTCTTCTCCTTCAATACGTTCCGCCGCTTCCATAGTTATTGCTTCTGCAGGACAAGCCACCGCACACAAGCCACAAGCGGTACAACGCTCACGTCCTTCTTCGTCCCTATTTAAGACATGTAAGCCCCTAAAAACCGGACTAAATTCACGCTTTTCTTCGGGGTAGCGAATGGTGGGTTGTTTCTTAAACATATGACTAAACGTAATCATCATCCCCTTTATGATATTAATCAAATACAATCGCTCCAAAAACGTCATTGGCTTTCGGTTAACGGCTTGTGCTTTATTGGTTAATGCTTGCATACTATTTGAAATAATTAAATAAATAAAATTATTGAGTTGCTAATATTACAGCGCCTGTAACTAACATATTAAATAATGCCAATGGAATTAACGTTTTCCACCCCAATCCCATTAGTTGATCATAACGGAAGCGCGGGATGGTCCAACGTATCCACATAAATAAGAAAATAAACAGTACAATTTTAATAAGCAAGGTTCCTACTCCAATCATGGCTGCAATATTCGGTGCCACAGATGCTTCATTAAAGAAAGGCAAGTCATAGCCTCCGAAATACATGGATGCCATAATTGCACTACTCATAATCATGTTAATGTATTCGGCAAATAAATAAAAACCCAATTTCATAGAAGAATACTCCTGATGGTAGCCAAAATTCAATTCATTCTCTGCTTCTGGTAAGTCGAACGGTGTTCTATTGCACTCCGCCATGGCAGTAATAAAGAAAATTAAAAAACCAAGTGGCTGGTAAACAATATTCCACCAATTTCCTCCCACTTGTTGTTCCACAATAGTTTTTAAACTCAGTGAGCCCGTAGTCATTAATAATGCAATCAATGCTAAGCCCATTGCTAGTTCATAGCTAATGGCTTGCGATGCAGCACGCAGTGCAGACATTAATGAAAACTTATTATTAGAGGCCCATCCTCCAATCATAATGCCATATACCCCCATGCTTACTACTGCAAAAACATATAAAACACCAATATTTACGTCGGCAATTTGTAATTCAATATGACGGCCAAATACATCAATAGCACTTCCCCAAGGTATCACCGCGCAAGTCATTAAGCTTGCTGTCATCGCTAAAGCTGGTCCTAAAATAAACAACCACTTATTGGCAGCATTCGGAATAATTTCTTCCTTCATGATTAATTTCAAGCCATCCGCCAATGGTTGTAATAAGCCAAAGGGGCCAGCACGGCTTGGACCTGGTCGGTCTTGTAAAATAGCAGCTACTTTACGTTCTGCAAAAGTGGTATAAAGGGCAATACCTAAGCTAGCTAATACAATAATAGCTATCATAATTAATTTTTCTGCCAGGAGTGCCCAATCAAGTGCGAGAATAGTCATGTTGTAAATATTAATAAGCGCTTAGGAAGCGTTTTCAGTTTTATTAAAAGTGTCGCCATGAGAAGGTCCTTGAATCTGTCCTAAATGAATATTTTGTTGATTCACTTCACTTTCGTCATGTATGTCCATTAACAAATGTGGCGTCCTTCCCCCATTTACTGCTTTGAATGTTTCTGTTGGTAACGTCATGCCCACATTGCCTGCATAATGACCCTGAGAAATAACAGATGCTCGGCTAATTGCACGCGGTCCTTCAATCACCCAATCCGTAGCTTCTTTTTTATCAAAACGACAAGTGTTACAAATCCAACCTGGCTTGCCATCGGGTGTATCTTCAATTTCACCCCACTCATCTTTACGTGCAGTGACTCTATACACTTCGTCGCCTCTATTCCACAATGTTACACGACCGCTACAAGAAGGACAGTCACGATGTGCGTCCATTGGCTTTAAAAACCATACACGATTTTTAAATCGGAATGTTTTATCAGTCAATGCACCTACTGGACAAACGTCAATCACGTTTCCAATAAATTCATTGTCTAAACTTTTTTCAATATGTGTAGCAATTTCAGCATGATCCCCTCTATCTAAAATACCGTGAACACGCTTATTGGTTAATTGATCGGCAGTGAACACACAACGATAACATAATATGCAACGCGTCATATGCAATTGAATATTTTTACCTAGGTCGTGTTTTTTAAAAGTTCTTTTTTGAAATTCAAATCTTGTTTTAGACTTGCCGTGATCAAAACTTAAATCTTGTAAATGACATTCGCCTGCCTGATCACAAATAGGACAGTCCAACGGATGATTCAACAATAAAAACTCTACCACCCCTGCACGTGCTTCTACCACTTTTTCACTGGTAATATTTTTTACTTCCATTCCGTCCATCACAGTGGTACGACAAGATGCCACTAATTTTGGCATGGGTCTTGGGTCCTTTTCAGAACCTTTGGCCACTTCTACCAAACAAGTGCGACATTTACCGCCGCTTCCTTTTAATTTGCTATAATAACACATGGCAGGAGGTGCAACTTCACCGCCTATTTTACGTGCAGCTTGTAAAATAGTGGTACCCGCTGGTACCTCTATCGTGATGCCGTCTACTGTTACTTTAAAAAATGTTTGTTCGCTCATAGTTTATCTTTCTATATTATGCAGGTACATGAATTGGATCCGCATAGTGTTGTAAACCAAAATTGCTTGTTTGTGATAATTCAGGATTATTTATATGCCATTCAAACTCGTCACGGAAATGGCGAATTGCAGCTGCCACTGGCCATGCAGCCGCGTCACCTAAAGGACAAATTGTATTTCCCTCAATTTTTCTTTGAATATCCCATAGTAAATCAATATCACTCATCTCCCCTTTACCTGTTTCAATTTTTTGTAAAATCTTTTCCATCCAACCCGTTCCTTCACGGCAAGGTGAACATTGACCGCAACTTTCATGACGATAGAATCTTGCTAATGTATAGGTGTTTTTAACAATACATTGATCCTCGTCTAAAACAATAAATCCGCCAGAACCCAACATGGATCCTGTAGCAAATCCGCCATCGCTTAAACTTTCATAGTTCATATAACGCGGTTCCCCTTTCGCAGTGGTTAATAATAAATTGGCTGGCAAAATTGGCACAGATGATCCACCTGGAATACAAGCCTTTAATTTTTTGCCATCTTTAATACCGCCACAATATTCATCGCTGTAAATAAATTCTTCGACCGTAATGGTCATGTCAATTTCATATACCCCTGGCTTATTGATATTACCACATGCTGAAATTAATTTTGTACCCGTTGATTTTCCAACACCTATTTTAGCATACTCCTCACCCCCCATATTAATAATGGGCACTACGGCAGCTAAAGTTTCAACATTGTTCACCACGGTTGGACGCATCCATAAACCTTGAATCGCTGGGAATGGAGGTTTGATTCTTGGATTACCTCTATTACCTTCTAATGATTCAATCAAGGCTGTCTCCTCACCACATATATAAGCACCACCGCCACGTTGTACGTGAATGTTACAATCGAATCCTGTTCCTAAAATATTTTTACCTAACCATCCCGCTGCTTTTGCTTCTTCAATCGCTTCTTCTAAAATAGTAGTGATCCAAGCATACTCCCCTCTTATATAAATGTAAGTATCATGAGAGCCTAATGCATAACTGGATACAATTAATCCTTCAAGTAATAAATGCGGTAAAAATTCCATTAAATATCTGTCCTTGAAAGTACCAGGTTCTGATTCGTCGGCATTGCAAACCAAGTGACGTGGAACCCCTTCTGGTTTTGCAATAAAACTCCATTTCATTCCGGTTGGGAAACCTGCACCCCCTCTACCTCTTAATCCACTCTTTTTTACTTCCTCCACAATTTCATCAGTGGTCATTTGTTTCAAAGCTTTTTCTACCGCACGGTATCCGCCCTCACGTCGATATACTTCATAGGTTCTGATACCCGGTACATCTGCTTTGTCTAATAATAATTTTACGCCCATGTTAATCTATTTAATGTAGGTCTTATTAATTGTTTGTTGCTTGTGCTCTGTACTCCGCAATAATACTATCTACTTTTTCTTTCGTTAAATGCTCTTTGTAAATTTTTCCTACTTGCATCATCGGTGCATAACCGCAGGCCCCTAAACATTCCACTAATTTTAAAGTAAATAGGCCATCCTTCGTTGTTTCGCCTGGTTGAATGTCCAATGTTTTTTTGATGTAGTCTATGATATGATCAGAACCACTTACCATGCAAGGACCCGTTTGACAAACTTCAAAAACAAACTTGCCTACTGGCTTTAAATTATACATACTATAAAAAGTAGCCACCTCATATACCTCAATAGGCTCAATTTGCAATAAGCTTGCAACATAGTCCAATGTTTCAGTAGATAACCATCCGCCAAAGCTATCTTGCGCCAAATGCAAAGCAGGCAGCAATGCACTTTTATGTTTCCCTTCGGGATAACGAGCTACCAAGCGTTTAAACTCGGTTATTTGTGTATCATTAAAAGTAGTAACCATATTCTAAACTTTCTTTTTTCAATTTTTTAATTACGCGTAGCAAATTGTGTATCCTAAATTATGCTTCGCAATATTTACGCATCCAATTCCCCCGCAATCAAATTCAAACTACTCATGGTCACCACTGCATCACTTAACATGCCTCCTGTAATTAATTCAGGATAGGCTTGATAATAAATAAAGCATGGACGACGGAAGTGTAAACGGAATGGAGTACGGCCTCCGTCACTCACTAAATAAAATCCTAATTCTCCATTGCCCCCTTCCACTGCACTATATATTTGACCTTTGGGCAATTCCACTTCTCCCATAATAATTTTGAAGTGCCAAATTAAAGCCTCCATATTATTGTATACGTCTTCTTTTTTAGGCAAATAATATTCTGGCACATCTGCATGGAATATTTCAGCTTCAGTTCCCTTGAATGATTGTACTTTTTCGTAAGCTTGCTTGATAATGGAAAGACTCTGCCACATTTCAGCATTGCGCACTAAAAAGCGATCATAATTGTCACCCGTAGTTCCTACTGGAATGGTAAAATCAAGGTCTTGATAACTACTGTAAGGATTGGCAACACGCACATCATAATCTACCCCGGCTGCGCGCAAGTTAGGACCCGTAAAACCATAATTCATCGCACGTGCCGCACTAATACCACCGGTGCCCTGTGTGCGCTCCATGAAAATACGGTTACGTGTAAATAGGCTTTCAAATTCTTGTAAAACCTTTGGATACTCATTTAAGAATTTCTCGAGTTTCGTAAACGCTGTATTTGTGAAATTCCTTTCAAAACCGCCAATACGCCCAATATTAGTAGTAAGGCGGGACCCACATACTTCTTCATATATTTCATAAATTAATTCTCTGTATTGCATCACATACAAAAATCCAGTATAAGCTCCTGTATCGACCCCATCGATGGAATTACAAATTAAGTGATCCGAAATACGAGCCAATTCCATAATAATAATACGTAAGTAGTCGACACGCTTTGGTGTTTCCACTTTTAAAAATCGCTCACAGGCAATATGCCAACCCATATTATTAATAGGGCTACTACAGTAGTTCAAACGATCCGTGATGGGGGTGATTTGATATAAATTTCTTCGTTCTGCTAATTTTTCAAATGCACGATGAATAAAACCTACCGTTTGTTCTGTAGACACGACACGTTCACCATCAATTTCCATGATATTTTGAAATACTCCGTGTGTAGCAGGATGCGTAGGCCCTAAATTAAGGGTGGTAGTGGTCTTTTCAATTGACCCTTCTGGTAAAACTATATTGTGATGTGCTTCCATAGTATGCTTTGTTGCGCTTAGCTAATTTTAATTAATCAATTACCCTCTTCCAAACATTTCGTCGTCTTTGTCGATTCTTGTTTGATCCTCTAATGGGAACTCTTTTCTTAAAGGGAAATAATCCATTTCATCCACATTCAAAATGCGTTTCAAATTTGGATGGCCGACAAAATTAATTCCGTAAAAATCATAGGTTTCACGCTCCATCCAATTGGCACTTTCAAATAATTTAGTGGCAGTAAAAACATCCGGTTGCGCAACAGGTACTGCAACTGAATAACGCAAACGAATATTCTCTACAAAGTTGTGTAAATGATATACCACCACCAATTCAGCACCTTGCTGATCGGGATAATTTACACCACACAAATCAGTTAAAAATGTAAAGCCTAACTCATCAAACAAAAATTGCATCACTTTTAAATTCTGTGCTGCAGGTGATTCGAAGGAAAGTATTCCTGATTCAGTTGAAAATAAAGAAACCTGGTCACCAAATTTCTCCTCCAATTTTTCTTGTATTGCTATATATGTTAAAGACATATGAATTGAACTAGTTTGTTATTTTTATTGAATGCCATAGCTATTTAGTAAATCCTTGTATTGATCGCTATTTCGACGACGAATACTTTCTTGCCCTACTAAATCTTGAATTTTCATAAATCCATCAATAATCGCTTCAGGTCTTGGAGGACAACCAGGAACATATACGTCCACTGGAATTACCTGGTCAATACCTTGCAATACACTATAAGTATCAAATATACCCCCGCTCGATGCACAAGCACCCACCGCAATCACCCAACGCGGTTCTGCCATTTGCAAATACACTTGGCGCAATACTGGTGCCATTTTTTGTGCAATAGTTCACATCACCATTAATAAATCACACTGACGTGGCGAGAAGCCTACACGCTCTGAACCAAAACGAGATAGGTCATAATGGGATGCCATTGTAGCCATGAATTCAATACCACAACATGACGTTGCAAAAGGCAAAGGCCATAATGAATTTTTTCTTGCAAGTCCAACCACTGAACTCAACTGAGTGGCAAAAAATCCATCTCCACCAATACCATCCGGTGATGGAGCCATTGAAATTGCTTCGTTAATATTTGCCTCTTTAGGATTAAGATTAAATCGAACTGGACGCATAAAAATACTTTGAGTTGTTAATATATTAGTCTTCCCATTTAAGGGCACCTTTTTTTATAATGTAAATAAAACCTACTAAGAAAAATCCTACAAATAAAAGCACTTCTAGTAATCCACTCCAGCCTAAACTTTTAAAATTCACTGCATATGGATAAAAGAAAATAACTTCCACATCAAACAAAACAAATAGAATGGCAATTAAAAAATATTTAATGGCCATCGGAGATCTAGCATCTCCATGTGTAGGAATTCCACTAGTGAAAGTGGCCAATTTATCATCTGTTTTACGACTTGGTCCAACTAAGCTTGAAACTAAAATCATAAACGCTACAAAACCACCAGCAAAGAGTATTTGCAAGGCAATTGGTAAGTAATTGGCAGCATTATTTACATCATTTGCAGAGCCGATTAATTGCATTAAATTCATACCGTTGTTTTAGATTTCGCAAAAATACAGAAAGGATAGCACCTAGCACGAAAAACTCCCCATAAATGGGGAGTTTTTTTTAATTATTTTATGGAAGAAGTTAATTGCTCTTAACAGGCGGAGTAGTTGCTGGCTTAGCCCCAGCTTTATTGGGATTGTTCTTCATTAAGGCTGCATTTTTTGCAAATTGCTCTCTGTATTTCATCATGTTGGCATCACCTGGAGCCAACTCTAATATTTTGTCACACATAACTACCGCTTCATCATAATTTTTTATTTCATTATAGTACACCAACATTTGACCATAATTGTCTATCAATTTTTGCTTATTCGTAGCTACATCTTTCAACAAAAACTGAGCGTTCATGGTCAATGCTTCAATTAACAACCCCTTTTGATTGGTCGAATCAAGTAACATCGCTGCTTTTATTTTAAATACATACCCTCTTGACTTATCAGGGAAAGCAGTGATATAACCGTTCGCTGCAGAATCCGCAGCTAACCCGTTTTTAGCATTTAAAGCAAAACTGCCTGTTTTAAAGTAGAAGAACTCGTCTTTTACGCCATTAAGCGCCGCATATCTTGAAAACCATTGATATGCATCATTATACATATTAGATTTTTCAAACATTTCGTAACCTAATTTGTAAAATTTAAGGGTCGCTTTTTTATTGGAAGCACTAGCAGCGATTGCTTTTTCCAAAATTACCGCTACTGCATTTTGAGCACCTGGGAATTTAGACATTACTTTGACAGCCAGATCATAATCCGGAGGCAGCACTTTGTCCGCGGGGGTATTATTTACAAATTGCTCAATATAGGTTTTAGCCGAAACAGAATCCCCTTTACGATCATAGTTATAGGCTAATAAAACGGCGATACGTGGGTATGTTTCAATGCCAATAGCGTTTTTTAAATCCAGTGCCTTTTCCAATGAAGCACTATATTGACCCACTTGGAACAAATAATCGGCATATAAGTATTCAAATGCAGGATCCTTATCGGCATTCTTGATAAATAAGTCTAAGTTTTTTCTAGCGATGGTGGTATCAATAGAAGCATAAAAATTATACAAGGAAACGTATACAGGCGCTATCGCTGGATCAATAGAAATTGCTCTACTGTAATTTTCTTCAAATATTTCCTTGTTGCTTTGACTTTGATACACTTTACCTATTCTATAATAAGCATATGCGTTGTTCGCGTCTACATCAATCGCTTTTGAAAAAGCACTTACCGCTTCTCCCCCTCTCTCTCCCCCTAGTTTCAAATAATTGATCCCAAGGTTCATGTATAAATTAGGATTGATTGGCTGACCCTCATAAGCAGAAATGACTTCCTTTGCTTTGTCAATTGCATAATTATGGTCTCCGATATTCATGGGCAATTCTGCAAAAATCCGCGCAATCGCATTAATAACATCTGGATTGTTTTTTCCTCTATTTTTTCCTTTTTCAAACTTAGAGGAAGTAATTGCCAACTCTAAATTATTTTTGATTTGGCCTGCATCCCCTCCTTCTAAATACTGAATATGGGCCATACCCACTAACAACCATGCATCGCTTCCTTTTGCTTGTAAGCCTTGCTGGTAAAGCGATTTCGCTTTTTGAATATATTCAGGAGTTGGTACCCCATTATAGTTTTGTGCTAATAAAGCTTGTCCATACCAAAACATAGTTTCGGCGTCGGAAGGATTTTTATCAGATGCAGCCTTGAAGAAATCAAGGGCTGATTTATTTTTCTCGTAATTCAAGAGTTTGATACCTTCTGCAATGGAAGTATTACCCACTTGTGCATTTAAGCCTGTCACCATTAAAGTGATTCCCAACAATAAAAACGCCAATTTTCTCATCACGTGTTTTTTTATTTTTTATAAAATAACTGCATTCACCTCTCAAAAAAGATAAAACCTTCAGTCAATAATTGAGCATGCTAAAATTATTAATTTTTTTGGAAGAAAAGTATTTTAATTTCCCAAAAAGAACTAAAATTTGTTAGTTAAACCAGCCACCTAATTTAACATACTATTGCGCTTTTGGAAGCTCATTTTTGCAGGCACCAGAAAAGAACGCTTAAATATCAATTGACCTCGTTCTAGACTCATAAAATTGAGTAAACCCGACCCTAAACCGGGTGCATTTTCCTTTAAATGGTAGTAAATAGGAAGGGATAAAGAATACTCCCCCCTGCTGATGGTTGCCTGGGATGGTTTTGCAAACAAGCCCTTTTCGGCACACAAAGTACATTCTAGCATGGCAGTTTTCACTAGTTTCCGGTCTTGTACTTGTTTTGGATCATAGGTATCTCCAATCCAATTCATGGCTACAAATCCAATGGCCTGGGGATGTGTTTTGATATATTCAATTACCGCTGCACTGCCTTCGGTGGAAACCACATTTTTTCCAAACGTCTGCTGCTTCACTAAACTGTCTTTTAAAAAGCGAACGACCCCCGTTAAGTTGTTGCCATCCATCACCACCGTTTGTGGATTGCTCCCAATTAATCGTTCTCTTAAATCTTGCAGGGTAAATAAAGAGTCCTTGGAGTCCTTGTGCACTAAAATGGCAATGGCATTGTATGCCAAAATGCCAAAGGTTGGTGTAAAACCTAAATGATTTTTTAAGGAGGTTTCCTCGCGCTTATCCAGCCCTCTTGTAATAAATATCATTCTCGTTGAATCGGACGTAAAGTCCTTTAAACACTCAATTTCAGACTTATACGAGACAATAAAATTTGCTTTTGGATTACTGGATTTGAACACTTTTATTTGCTCCTCTAAAAAAGGCTTGAAACTCTCCTCAGCAGCAATATGAATGGTGCCTGAATTGACCGTATCCTGCGGTGCAATGTTATTTGAATTTGTACAAGCAAGAATGAATATTGAAAAAATGAATAACCCACTATAACGAAGCATAGAATAAAATTTGAAAATGAAAAGAAAACCAGTTTACTAATAGTCTTTTTGAAAGCCTCTATACAATCTAAAGCCCCCGTAAGCAAGACACATGCATCCAAAAATAATACGCCATTCATTGTCTAAATTAATCACCTGGTCCAAATGAAAGTATTTGGCACCAAACATGACAATGCCGCAGCCTAAAATGAGTGCTGCCATCGTAAAATCATAAATACTTCTAAAAATTCGATAGGTTTTTTCGGACCTTTCTCTTCTGGGGTTAAATTCGGACATGAATACAGTAATTTGAATGGCAAATTAATCAATTATATAGGATGAATTTAAAAATTTATCTTTACGGTCAAATTCGAAACCATGAGCAAACCTTCCATTCCACAGGGCACCAGAGATTTTAATGCAAGTACGGTTCAAAAACGTCAATTTATCTTTCAAACAATACGTTCCGTATTCGAAACTTATGGTTTTCAACCCTTGGAAACACCTGCCATGGAGAATTTAGAGACCCTCATGGGTAAATATGGAGAGGAAGGCGACAAGTTGATTTTCAAAATTTTAAACAACGGATTAGACAACCCACAAAAAAAGGCGCAAATTGACGAGGGACTCGACAAGGTATTGGCAGGAAAAAACAGTACCGCTATTACGGAACGTGCTTTGAGGTATGATTTAACCATCCCTTTTGCCCGCTATGTAGCCATGAACCATGGTCAATTGACCTTCCCATTTAAACGCTATCAAATACAACCTGTATGGAGAGCCGACCGACCTCAAAAAGGAAGATACCGTGAATTTTACCAATGCGATGCCGATGTAGTTGGAAGTGACAGTTTACTCAACGAAGTAGACTTGATTGCAGTATATGTAAAAGCATTTGAACAGTTAAATTTGCCAGTTGAAATTAAAATAAACAACCGAAAAATTTTAATGGGATTGGCCCAGGTTTGTGGAGGGGAAGAAAAATTAATTGACTTAACCATTGCCATTGACAAACTTGACAAAATTGGTTGGGAAAAAGTAAAAGAAGAATTAAACAATAAAGATTTTAATGTTGCGCAACAGGATTTAGTAGAACGCTATTTAAATATTAGTGGAACCAATGCAGAAAAAATAAATGCACTTGCTAATTTATTAGGTGACAATGAAAATGGGAAAAAGGGAATTGAAGAATTAAATTATGTTTTAGACTATCATATTTCAACAGGAATGAACCAATATTTGGTGGCTGATTTTACTTTAGCAAGAGGTTTAAATTATTATACAGGATTGATATTTGAAGTAAAAGCAATAGATGCACAAATGGGCAGTATTGGCGGCGGAGGGCGCTATAATGATTTAACAAGTTTATTTGGCGTAGCCAATATACCTGGCGTGGGCATTAGCTTTGGGGTGGATCGCATTTATGATGTGATGGAAGAAAAAAATCTTTTCCCAACGAGCGTTGATCATACCACACAGGTGTTATTCTTTAACTTAGGTGAAGCCGAAGCTAAAGTAGCTTATGGACAAATGATGGAGTTAAGGGCAAAAAAAATTGCTTGTGAAATGTACCCTGAAAAGAGCAAATTTGACAAGCAATTTAAATATGCAGAGAAAAAAGGAATACCTTATATTGCTATTATTGGTACCGAAGAAGTAAGTAAAAAAGAGTGTACCATTAAAAATTTATCGTCCGGCACACAAACGAATATTTCCTTTTCGGACTTAGCAGGATTCCAATTTTAAAAGTTTAGTTTTCTACTTTTTCAGCCCAAACCTGATAATGGAATTCTTCTTTGGTTCCAACTGAAGATGCTCCTTCTTTTGTACCAACAAGCTCCATTCCTTGTACAGAAATTGAAACTGATTCAACATTTTTATTTGCTGCTCTCTTAAAAATTACAAATGCATCATAGGCAGCTAAATAAAAAGTATCAGACCCTTTCTTTTCTAACATAAAACTGCCCATTGGACTTGATACTTTTAAAGTAGTATCTTCCACTTCAACCATTGCCTCTGCAATTGGGCTACCCGCTGCAAATACATACTTTCCTAAATAATCCTTCAACGGATTAGACTGTGCATTTACTGCAGTCATAAAACCAAGTACCACCACCATAGATAATATCAATTTTTTCATTTTGTCTTTTTTTTAGAGAATGAATGTAAAGTGTTTTTTTGACCCCGCAAAAAAGAAATAAAAGGAAACAAATTGTATCAAGTATCTTTGCATTATGGAGAAGACTAGACCGAATATACGACACGTGGAAGTGTCTGAAATTGAACGCTTTATCGCAAATGTGGGCGAGAGGCCTTTTAGGGTAAAACAAATTGTAGAATGGTTATGGCAAAAGCATGCCCATAGCTTTGACGAAATGACCGACTTAAGCAAGGATCTAAGAAAGCAGTTGGTGGAACACTTTAGCTTCCCTGCTTTGCAAATTGATACCACCCAACAAAGTGAGGACGGCACCTTAAAAACAAGGTTTCGCACTTTTGATGATCATATGATTGAAGGTGTTTTAATTCCAACCAGTGAGCGAAAAACCGCTTGTGTATCCTCTCAAATTGGTTGTAGCTTAAGTTGCAAGTTTTGTGCAACCGGCACCATGGATCGTAAGCGAAATTTGAATTTTGATGAGATATATGATCAGGTAGTTTATATCAATCAACAAAGCGAAGCTGCCCACGAAAAGCATTTGAGCAATATTGTATTTATGGGGATGGGGGAACCATTGATGAACTACCATAATGTTTTAAAAGCGATAGAGAAAATCACTTCTCCTGATGGCCTATTTATGAGTCCAAAACGTATTATTGTTTCCACTGCAGGTTTGGTGAAACAAATTAGACAATTAGGGGACGATGGTGTTAAATTTAAATTAGCAGTTTCATTACATGCGCCAAATGATAAAAAGCGTAATGAAGTAATGCCAATTAATGAAAGCAACAATATCAAATCATTGATTGAAGCGTTAAATTATTTTTATAAGAAAACAGGGACAGAAATTTCATTTGAATATATTTTATTTAAAGACTTTAATGATTCTGAAAAAGATGCCGAAGAGCTTACTAAAATATATCGTCAGGTCCCTGCCGATTTAATCAATGTGATTGAATACAATGCAGTGGATCATTTCGGATTTGACAAACCGGACGAAGATGGCTTTGAGCGTTTTGTTGAAATTTTACAAAAAAACAGGGTCAACGTAAGAGTAAGACGTAGCAGGGGCAAGGATATTGATGCAGCTTGTGGACAATTAGCCAATAAAGGATAATCCAGCGATTATAATATAATTAATTAGGCGCATGAACAAAAAGAGATCAGATAACTTTGACAAATTTGCCAATAAGAAAAAAGGAAGCGCAGTTAAAGAAGAATATAGACAAGAAAAGAAAAAAGCAAAAGCCGATTCAAGGGCTGCAGGCGAAGCTGCACGTCAAAGAAAAAAAGACATTGCAAAAGGGATTGCGGTTGAGCCAGTTGGCAACAACAAAAAAGGCGGCTATGCTAAAAAGGATTATGTTACTGGACCTCCAAAATATTCTATTCCATTAAGAGCGAAATCAGCACCCAAAAAAGCGACAGACGATATCCCTGCAAAATATGGTGAAATAAAAAGAGGGTCCGGTGTTGGATCACCGCGTTTAGCTGCCAGTAAAAGAACCCCAGCATCCATGGATAAGGCAGATGCAAAAAGAACCGCTAGCATTGGAAAAGTAAATGCAAGTGATGACCTTCCTTACGAACAAATGCCATTGAATAAGTATATCGCACACGCAGGAACCTGTGGACGTCGCGAAGCAGCAGAATTAGTTAAAGCAGGAAGTATTACCGTAAATGGGGATACTGTTTTAGAGCCAGGCTATAAGGTACAATACAAGGATGTAGTCCGACTAAAAGGAAAAGTATTACAACTACAAGTAACTCCGGTATATATTTTATTAAACAAGCCAAAGGACTATATCTGTACCGCAAATGACCCTGAAGGAAGAAAAACGGTATTGGATATCATAAAAAATGCCACCACCCAAAGAATGTTCCCAGTGGGTCGTTTGGACAGAAATACAACAGGCGTTTTAATGTTGACCAATGATGGCGATTTAGCTCAAAAGTTAACGAATCCTTCTTACGAGATTAAAAAAATATACGTAGTAACTTTAGATAAGCCGGTAACGAAAGCCGATATGGAAGCGATTGCAGCAGGTGTAACCTTAGAAGACGGATTTATTGCTGCCGATGCAGTGAGTTATGTTGGTAAAGAAAGAGACGTCATTGGTATTGAAATTCATAGTGGACGAAATAGAATTGTACGAAGGATATTTGAACACTTAGGATATGACGTAAGGCATTTAGATAGAGTCATGTTTGCGAACCTCACTAAGAAAAATGTAGACCGCGGTAAGTGGAGATTTTTAAGTGAGAAAGAAGTGCGTTTACTTAAATTTTTGAACAAATCATTTACCCGTAAAGCAGCTAAGTAATTAACGATTACATAGCTAACTCATTAGATCCCCTAATTTACACAAGGATGCTAGATATATTATTTGAAGACGAGGATATGATTGTACTTAATAAGCCAGCTGGCTTGTTAAGTATTCCCGACCGTTTTGGAAAAGAGGGTTCAGTTAAATCTTTATTACAAGAAAAATTCGGCAACATTTTTACGGTGCATCGCTTGGACCAACACACAAGTGGCTTAATTATTTTTGCAAAAAATGCCGAGTCTCATAAACTGCTCAGTGAAATATTTGAAGGCAGATCCATAGTTAAAAAATATGTTGGATTGGTGAATGGCCGTCCGCAACAAGCAGGCATGGTAGAAGAAAACATGATGGAGCATCCTATTAAAAAGGGCTACATGATGATACATGCAAAAGGAAAGGAATCAAAAACCAGCTATGAGGTTGTAAAATATTTTAAGCAATATGCTTGGGTTAGTTTTCAAATTCACACTGGTCGTACACATCAAATTAGGGTACACGCAAAACATATTGGACATCCTATTGTATCCGATGATTTGTATGGCGATGGAGAAAAATTAAAATTGTCTAGCATCAAAAAGAAAAATTTTAAGCTAGCTAAAGTCGAAGAAGAAGAACGCCCACTTATGGGAAGGCAAGCATTACATGCCGCCAGTGTTCAATTTGAGTACAAAGGAAAGGAGCTCCTTTTGGAAGCCCCTTTGCCTAAAGATTTAACTGCGACATTAAAGCAGTTGGAAAAATGGAACGCATAATTTTTTTCCAAAGAGGATGCAGTAATTTTTAATCGAATTTAATATTGGGAAAAGCTAGTCTGTAGGCTCAGTGTATAAATCCAATAAACCATCGGGAAGCTCCACCACTACTATTTTTTTTGTATGATTCACTCCCTTCAAACTTTCCTCATGTAAGGGAATATAGGCTTCCTGCCCCTTGTATAAGATGGTCACCATTAATTGATGCGGTTGTTCAATCACTTCCTGAATAATGCCAATATCCTTGCCTGCTTCCTGAACCATATAACCCAATAAAGCCAATGGAGAATTCTTCTCCACCATTTTTTGAAAATCCGCTTGTGGCAACCAAACTTTTTTCCCTGTCAAAAAATTAGCCCCTTCTCTTGTATTCACTCCTTCAATTTGCAAATGCGTAATCGTTTCCGTTTTAGCATTTGCCGATTCAATAAAATATGGAATAAAACTGCCTGCTTTTTGCTCTACAAATAAAGCGTCTACTCCTTTAAAATGAATTGGCTTCCCCAATGCATGTTCTAAAATCACCAATCCCGCAACGCCATGCGGCGCAACCAATTTTCCAATATGGATATATTCACTCATGCGCAAATTTACTTAAATTACTAGGAATTCATATTCATAAAAAACCCCAGCTTCCAAAAGGAAACCGGGGCTTTTAAAGCTATTTTAATAGTGTTAACTACTGCGAAGCAGCTTATTCCGCTGCATCAGTTGCTTTCGCAACTTCTTCCTCAGCAGCAGCTTCTGTAGCTGGAGCAACTACTGTTTCGCTTGCATCAGTTGCTGTCGCAACTTCTTCTGCAGCCGGAGCTTCTGGAGCAACTTCCTCAGTAGATACTGGTTCGCTTGCATCAGTTGCTGTCGCAACTTCTTCCGCAACTGGCTCAGCAACTTTCTTTACAACAGGTACGTACACTTTTTTAGCAGCTTGTGCTTTTTTGTGTGCATCTGTCTTAGAAGCTACTTGTGACTCATGCTCAGCATACCAAGTTTGGAACTTAGCCATTGCTGTCGCATCATCAAATAAGCCTAATTTAACACCACGTAATAAGTGTTTCAAATAAAGCACCCCTTTGAATGATAAAATTCTGTGAACGGTGTCTGTAGGTTGAGCACCTTTGTTTAACCACTCTAACGCTTTTTGACGATCTAATTCGATTGTCGCAGGAACTGTTAAAGGATTGTAAGTACCAATTTTTTGGATGAATTTACCATCTCTTGGTGCGCGTCCGTCGGCCACTACTATAAAGTAGAAAGGTCTTTTTTTACTACCATGACGCTGTAGTCTGATCTTTACTGCCATTTTAAATAGAAATTTATAGGCGTTAACAAATAAGGTTGAGGCGCAAAGATAATAGAAAGGGATGAAACAACCCAAAAAAACCAAGGTATTCGGAAGTAAACCTGTTAATAATCATTGATTTTCAATAAGTTGTAAAAATTACACGACTCCTTATTTCCTCATTCCAGGCATTTTACTTGCCATGGCAGCCCCCATTGGGCCATTCATCATTTTCATCATCTGCTTCATTTGATCAAATTGCTTCATAAAAGCATTGATTTCTGCAATATTTTTTCCAGATCCGTTGGCAATTCTTTGCTTGCGGCTTGGCGTCAACATATCCGGATTTCTTCTTTCCAACATGGTCATCGATTGTATAATGGCTTCCACTCCCTTAAAAGCATCGTCTTTAATATCTACGTCTTTTAAACTCTTGCCCATACCCGGAATCATTCCCATCAAATCCTTTAAATTACCCATCTTTTTTATCTGGTGAATCTGCGTTAGGAAGTCATCAAAATCAAATTGATTTTTACGAATTTTTTTCTCTAATTTTTTGGCGGCATCTTCATCATATTGTGCTTGTGCTTTTTCTACCAAGGAAGTAATATCACCCATTCCTAAAATTCTTTGGGCCATACGCTCTGGATAAAAAACATCCAAAGTATCCATTTTCTCCCCACTGCTCATAAACTTAATTGGCTTATTCACAATGTACTTAATACTCAATGCAGCACCTCCTCTTGTATCCCCATCCAACTTAGTTAATACCACTCCCGTAAAATCCAATCGATCGTTAAAGGCCTTTGCTGTATTGACTGCATCCTGCCCTGTCATTGAATCCACAACAAATAAAATTTCTTGCGGCTGAATAGCACTTTTAATATTAGCAACCTCATTCATCATTTCTTCGTCTACTGCTAAACGACCTGCAGTATCTATGATAATTACATTTTTATTATTTTGTTTTGCATAGGCAATTGCGTTTTGCGCAATAGAGACTGCATTTTTATTTTCTCTTTCTACAAAAATATCTACGCCAATTTGTTCTGCTAAAACAGTTAATTGATCCATGGCAGCAGGACGATAAATGTCCGCAGCCACTAACAATGGTGCTTTTTTCTGTGCCTTTAAATAGGTGGCTAGTTTTCCAGAAAAAGTAGTTTTACCACTACCTTGCAAACCTGCTACTAATATCACCGTTGGATTTCCATTTAAATTTAATGGAGTGGCTTCAGCGCCCATCAATGCTGTTAATTCATCCTGTACAATTTTAACCATTAACTGGCCTGGACTAATGGCATTGATTACTTTTTCGCCAATGGCTTTTTCCTTGATGGTGTCTGTAAATTCTTTCGCAATTTTAAAATTCACATCGGCATCTAGCAATGCTTTTCTAATATCTTTTAAGGTATTGGCTACGTTCAAATCATTGATACGTGCTTGACCTTTTAAGTGCTTGAACGCTGACTCTAATTTTTCACTAAGACTATTAAACATATTGCTATTTTAAGGGTAGCAAAGATAAGACAGAGAACGCAGTCCGATCAAAAGAAAACATATTGGGAAAAAGGACATTTAAACGATGAAAAATAATTTGCTAAGATGGTATTAACTAATTGATATTCAATATTTTAGTGAAATAATGATGCTATAGACTATGTATCTTGACAGTTTGTTAACTAATATATTTTGAAAAAAACTTGGAACCTAACCTTTAATTATTATTATTGCATCTAACGAACTAATTAATACAAGAGGACACCGAGATATTATGAGTAAAAAACAATTATTTACACTAGAATTTCCAGTAAGATGTTCACCAGGCATCTTATTTGAATTTTTATCAACCGCATCTGGTTTACAAGAATGGTTTGCTGATAAAGTAGACGAATGGGAAAACGTATACAGTTTTTCATGGAATGGAGGCGTACCAGACAAGGCAGAAATTTTAGATCAGGAAGAAGATAAGTTTATTCGCTTTAGATGGTTGCACAGTGAGAAAAATGAATACTTTGAATTCAAGATTGAAAAAACGGAAATCTCAAATCAAACCGTACTTATCATCAAAGACTTCGCTGAAAAGAATGAAATTAAAGACCAATCACAACTTTGGGAATATCAAATTAAAGATCTGTTTCATCGAATAGGCAGCTAGTTAAACAACTTGTTCAAAAAATTAGACATACTAATTCTAAAGGCTTTTATAGGCCCGTTTTTGGCAGCACTTACCATTTCTACATTTGTGCTGACGATGCAATTTTTTTGGCTATACATTGACGACTTAGTAGGTAAGGGTTTGGATTTCCTCACCATTATGCAACTTATTGGACTCGTGTCCGTAAGCACTTTTACCACAGCCTTGCCTTTGGCATTATTGTTTTCCTCTATCATGACTTTTGGTAACCTAGGAGAAAGTTTTGAACTCATTGCAATAAAAGCCGCGGGTATTCCACTGATTAGATTCATGCGCCCCCTTTTTATGTTTACGATATTTTTATCGGGTGTTGCTTTTCTATTTGCAAATAATATTATTCCGGTAACGCAGATGAAGTTGACTTCACTGAAGTATGAAATTATTGTTTCTAAACCAGCCTTAGATTTTAAAGAGGGCGTTTTTTATGATAAAATTGATGGCTATGTTATTAAATTAGGCAAGAAAGAGTCCAATGATAGTGTGATTCGCAATATTGTCATATTTGAGAAAAAATTTAACCTGCAAGACAATATGATTATTGCAGAGTCAGGTGTAATGAGGGTTTCCAAGGATAAAAAGTTTTTGGAATTTATTTTATACAACGGGTGGCGATACCAAGAAAGAGGACTTAAAAATACCACCAATACCGAATTTTCAAGATTGAACTTTAAAGAATATAAAAAAGTATTCAATTTGAAAAGTTTTCAAATGAATAAGGACAATGATAATATATACGATCCCAAAATGCTTAGTGTTCGTCAGTTAGGAAGCGCCATTGATTCATTAACCAACAGTGATAGCGTTTATATTAAAAAAATGAATGCCGAAGTAGCGCCCTATTTAAGATTCATGAATTATAGGGACAGTACTAAATTATTTGCCGGATTACCCAAATTAAAAGCGGTAAAAAAAATCAACGAAATTATTCCAGACTCTGTTTCGAGCATCATTGCTGAAGCAATTAGTTATCAATTTCAAAGTGTACTTAACAATTTAACCACCCTTAAAGATACCTATAGAGAAAATAAAGCTTCAAGTGCTTTTCATGCTATTGAATGGCATCGTAAGTTTACACTTTCATTTGCGTGTATCGTATTATTTTTAATTGGTGCTCCTTTAGGCTCCATTATTAGAAAGGGAGGTTTTGGAACCCCTTTTGTATTGGCCATTGTGTTTTTTGTGGTATTTTTCCTACTCAATAATTTTGGAGAGAAATTTGCAAAATCAGGCGAATGGACTGTTTACAAGGGAATGTGGTTTTCTTCCGCAATTTTAATTCCAATTGGATTTTTTCTTACCTATAAGGCGATGCGTGACTCGCAACTATTTAATCAGGAATTTTACTACCGACTTTTACAGCCAATTAAAGTAACTTTACTTAAGTACTTTAAAAAATAATATATGTCAAGTTTACATCAAAATCGCCGTCAATTTTTATCCAAAACTGGCAAAGCAGGTATTGCATTGGCTACCATGCCCTTGATTTCAAAATTAGTACCTGAACAATATTTTGCTGTTTCCGAATTTAAACAGCAGCCTCTTCCTTACAGCTATGCTACTTTAGAGCCCTATATTGATGCAATGACCATGGAAATTCATTATGGCAAACACGCAGCAAGCTATGCTAAAAACTTAGCGGAGGCTTGTGAGGCGGAGAAAGTAGACATCAACAATAGTTCATTGACAGCAGTATTAAAATCTATTTCAACGTATTCTACTAAAATGCGCAATAACGCTGGTGGACATTATAACCATGAATTCTTCTGGCAATTAATGCAACCCTCCCCTTCTACTGCACCCACAGGCGCATTGGCAGAAGCGATTGATAAATCATTCGGTTCATTTGCGAATTTTCAAAAGGCATTTGGAGAAGCTGCTAAAAATAGATTTGGGAGCGGATGGGCTTGGTTATTGGTAACAAAAGAGGGCCGCTTGGTAGTGAGTTCTACACCGAACCAAGACAACCCATTCATGGATGTTGCTGAAATTCAAGGCACTCCTTTATTAGGCTTAGATGTTTGGGAACATGCTTACTATTTGAAATACCAGAACAAACGTCCCGATTATATTAATGCATGGTGGAATATTGTAAACTGGGAAATGGTTCAAAAGAGATATGCAACTGCAATATCAAAATAATTAGATTCAACTTTGCATACGTATAATTTTATTTCGTGCACAAAACCAAACAAAATTTTAAAGTCCAATTATTTGTAACAACACTTAGTATTATTTTATTTGTACTTAAGTTTGTTGCTTACTATTTAACACACTCGCTGTCTGTGCTTTCTGATGCACTAGAAAGTATTGTAAATGTGTTAGCAGGTTGTATTGGCCTTTATAGCTTATACGTTGCAAGTAAACCAAAGGACAAGGATCACCCCTACGGACATGGGAAAGCAGAATTTATTTCTGCTGCATTTGAAGGCAGTTTAATTATCACCGCTGGGCTCATCATTATTTTAGAGGCCTTGTCTAGTTTTTCTTCACCAACTGCTTTACATGCACTCGATAATGGATTATGGATATTACTGATTACCGCATTAATAAATTTATTTGCCGGGTTGATGGCAAAAAAAATAGGCCGAAAAAACAACTCACTTGCTTTAGTTTCTAGTGGTAAGCATTTAATCATTGATAGCGTTACTACTTTTGGTGTCATCATGGGCATTGCCATTGTATTGCTCACAAAATTCAACGGCTTAGATAGTTATATCGCAATGCTAATGGGGATTTGGATTATTTATAATGGCTATACAATTATTAGACAATCTATTGCAGGGATCATGGATGAAGCCGATATGGCCTTGTTGGAAAATGTGATTGCAGAAATCAACGACAACAGAAATAAAAGCTGGATTGATTTGCACAATTTGAGGGTAATTAAATATGGTCCTTTAATGCATATTGATTGTCATTTAACCATGCCCTGGTACTTAAATGTTCATGAAGCGCATTTGATCATGGATCAATTTACCGACTTGATAAAAAGTAAATTTGGAGATAGTGTTGAATTTTTTATCCATATTGATGGTTGTATGCCATTTAGCTGTGACATTTGTACACTTGAAAATTGCCCACAGAGACAAGCAAGCTTTAAGAAAAAACTAGACTGGACCATGGAAAATGTTTTAGTCAACACTAAACACCAATTATAATATTGTACTTATTAAATTAATCTTGAAAAAATAAATATGGAAAACTGGACAGCATATCAAGCACAAAACAAGGAGCGTTTTTTAAACGAATTATTAGATTTATTAAGAATCCCGAGTATTAGTGCCAAGAGTGAAAACAAGGAGGATATGATTGCCTGTGCTAAAGCAGTAGAAAAATCATTGCAAGATGCGGGTGCACAAACAACAAAAATTTATGAAACCGAAGGTCACCCTATCGTGTATGGCGAAATAATGGTAGATCCTAATTTCCCAACGGTATTGGTTTATGGACACTATGATGTGCAACCAGCGGAACCATTAGAATTATGGAAGAGTGGTCCTTTTGAGCCGACCATTATTGATGGTAAAATTTTTGCACGCGGTTCCTGCGATGACAAGGGCCAGTTTTATATGCATGTGAAGGCATTAGAAATAATGACCAAAACGAACACCATGTGTACGAATATTAAATTTATCATTGAAGGAGAGGAGGAAATTGGTAGTCCCAACTTAGCCACTTTCGTAAAAGCCAATCATGCCTTATTGAAAGCCGATGTAATCTTAATTAGTGATACCGCTATGATAAGTATGGACACACCATCTATTGATATCGGCGTGCGTGGTTTAAGCTATATCGAAATAGAAGTGACTGGACCTAATCGTGATTTGCATAGTGGGGTGTATGGTGGTGCGGTAGCCAATCCAATTACCATCTTATCTAAAATGATTGCATCTTGCCACGATGAAAATAACCATATTACGATTCCTGGTTTTTATGATGCTGTGGTTGCCTCCACCGATGCGGAAAGAGCGAAAATGGCAGAAGCGCCATTTGATATAGCAGCATGGTCGGAAGATTTAGGCATAAAAGAAGTATGGGGGGAAAAGGGCTATAGCACCAATGAAAGAACAGGTATACGTCCAACACTAGAAGTAAATGGAATTTGGGGCGGCTATATAGGCGAAGGTGCAAAAACAGTTTTGCCTTCCAAAGCCTTTGCAAAAATTTCCTGTCGTTTGGTGCCGAATCAATCTTCAGAAAAAATTACCGCCATGGTTTTGGATCACTTTAAAAAAATTGCACCTCCTAATGTAACCGTGGATGCATTTGAACACCATGGGGGTGAACCTTATATGACACCCATTGATTCTCATGAGTACAAAAGTGCGGCAAAAGCAATTACCACCACATTTGGCAAAGAACCCATTCCAGTAAGAGGTGGAGGAAGTATTCCAATTTGTTCTTTGTTTGAAAAAGAATTAGGATTGAAGATTGTATTTATGGGATTTGGATTGGACAGCGATAATTTACATAGTCCAAATGAAAAATATGATATTGCTAACTTTTACAAAGGAATCGAGACCATCCCTTATTTTCATAAATTCTTTGCAGAAAAAAATGCATAAAGCATGAGTGCCGAAAAAGACAAAAAAGAAAAAGTAAGATTAGATAAATACCTTTGGTCGATTCGCGTTTTTAAAACGCGTAGTCAGGCAACAGAGGCTATTGATAAAGGTCGCGTGAAGCTAAAAGGAGAAAATATAAAAGCTGCTCGAGCAGTAGTGGTAGGGGATATATATGAAGCAAGAACCGAACATAAAAACTGGACTTTACGTGTAACACAACTACTTGATAAACGCATGGCCTATACCGAGGCGATTCAATATTACGAAGATTTAACCCCGGTGGAAGAATTAGAAAGAGTGCGGCAGGTGGCAGCCACTTTCCAAACAGGTAAAAGATTAAGTAAAATTGGACGTCCCACAAAAAAGAATAGAAGAGATTTAGGGGAATTTTTGGATTAACTTTGTATCATGACCATTGAAATATTAACTGTATTACCCGAGTTATTGACCAGCCCTTTTGAGCACAGCATCATGAAGCGTGCACAAGAAAGGGGGCACCTTACTATTAAATTACACCAATTACGCAAATGGGCTATTAATAAACATGGCCAGGTAGACGACTACCAATATGGAGGTGGCGCAGGCATGGTGATTATGTGCGAACCCTTGGCCAATGCAATTGATGAATTACAGCAGGAAGGAAAATTTGACGAAATTATTTTTGTCACGCCCGACGGAAAAACTTTTGATCAGAAAGACGCCAATACCCTTTCTTTAAAAAATAGAATTTTAATTATTTGCGGACATTACAAAGGAATTGACCAACGAATTCGAGAATTGTATGTTACCCAAGAAATTTCAATAGGCGATTATGTATTAAGTGGTGGCGAATTAGCCGCAGCAATCATTGTAGATGCAGTAGGAAGACTCATCCCTGGCGTATTGAATGATGAAACCTCTGCCCTCACCGATTCTTTTCAAGATAATTTGTTGGCCCCTCCTGTATACTCAAGACCTGCTAATTTTAGAGATTTACAAGTGCCGCCAATATTGCTAACTGGGGACCCTAAAAAAGTAGACCAATGGCGTCAGGAACAAGCTTTGCAACGTACAAAGGAGCGTCGACCTGACATTTTAAAGAAGGATTAAGCCGTTTAACCCATTTTTTGATAAATTTCACACACGAATGGTAGATCAAAACGTTTACTAATGGATATTTGCACCCTATGATAAATATGCGTTTAACCCTTATTGCTCTTTTTGTTTTAGGGTTATTCATCCATAAGGCAACTGGGCAAGAATTTTCTGATTTCCAGAAAAATTTCCAATATACTATTCAGCCCACTACGAATAAAATAAAAATTGATGGCGTTTTATCCGAATCTGTGTGGACTACCTCGCAGGTCGCAAAGGATTTTAAAAAGAAATATCCCAATGATATAGGGGATCCTAAAAGCAATACCGAAGTACGTGTTTCCTACGATAATGAAAACTTATATTTTGCATTTAAAGTGTACGATAGTGGTACCGCCATCATTAAAGGATTGAAAAGAGATATTGGCCACGACGGCAATGATGGCATTGGTATCATTTTAGATCCACAAAATAGAAAAACCAATGGTTTTTATTTTGTGGTAAACGCCTTGAATGTACAGTCGGATGATCAGTTAAGCAATAGTTTTGAAGACGGCCCCTCCTGGAGTTGGGATAGCAAATGGTTTTCAGCTACCAAAGATTATGGTAGTTTTTGGGTGGCTGAAATAATGATTCCCTTAAAGTCCATTCGATATGATCCAAAACAAATTAATTGGGGGATTAATTTTGTAAGAATCGATGCAAAAAATAATGAATACAGTACATGGACTAAAGTGCCTCCCAATTTCAGGTCCTATGATTTAGGCTATTTAGGTTTACTCCATTGGCAGGAAAATGGCGCTCCTGTTACGTCGAAAAATATTATTTTCCTGCCGTATATCACTGGCAATAGTTCGGAAGACAAAGAAAACGGCAAAAGCATCAATACCAATGCAAATGGAGGTTTTGATGCCAAAGTGGCCATCAATGCATCCTTAAATTTAGACTTGACTGTCAATCCTGATTTTTCTCAAGTTGAAGTTGACCAGCAAGTAACCAACCTAACAAGATTTAATATTTTTCTTCCTGAAAGGAGAAATTTCTTTTTAGAGAACTCAGATTTGTTTTCCAACTTTGGTATCCCACCGATACGCCCTTTTTATTCTCGTTCAATTGGATTGGACAGGGCCGGAAATAGAATTCCCATTTTATTTGGTGCAAGATTATCAGGCAATTTAAATCCAACTACAAGAATTGGGCTCATGAATATGCAAACTGGGAAACAAGGAGATTATTCGCCTGAAAATTTTTCAGCATTCACTTTGCAAAAAAGTATTCTTAAAAGATCCAATATTAAAACCTACTTTTTAAATAGAGAAAATTTTATATCCGAGGAAGAAGCGAAAAAAAATCCATTGGATAGGTACGGCCGAAATGCTGGGGTCACACTTGAATATTCAAATTCAAGTGGCACATTTAGCGCATGGGCTGATTATCACCAAGCATTTAAACCTACCATCACAGATCAGGATAAATATGTGCAAGCAGGTTTAATGAGTGACAAACCCAATTGGAGCTTTGTTACGCTAGTGGGCAATGTTGGAAAGAACTACTATACCGACATGGGCTTTGTTCAAATGATTGATAATTATGACGCTGAAAGAGATACCACTATTAGATTAGGATTTAGAAACACATTTAATCAAATATCCTATAAAATATATCCCGCCAAAGGACCCATTGGAAAATTGCAATTTAGTATTGAGGACTTTGCCACTTTTCACACCGACAATAGCTTAAATCAATCAGATGCAAAATTCAGTATTCAAACAGATTTTAAAAATGCTTCCTTTTTAAGTGCTTCTTTGACCAATACGAGTTTAAATTTATTGTATCCCATTTCATTCACCGACGCATCACCTTTGCCTAAAGGTCATTATAGTTTTAATCAATTTGAAATGACCTATACATCAGATATGCGAAAACTGTTTGGCATGTTTGGAATGATCACGGTTGGTCAATTTTACAATGGTAATGTTACGGGTGGATCAATTGGATTAAGTTGGAGATCACAACCACATTTTAAAGTATCCTTAAGGGCGGAAGTAAATAAAATTGAATTGCCAAGACCCTACGGCAGTAATAATTTAATTTTAATTTCTCCTAAAATAGAGTGGAATTTTAGTACACAATTGTTTTGGACTACATTCATGCAGTACAATACACAGCAAAACAATTTTAATATAAATAGTCGCTTACAATATAGGTTTAAACCTATGAGTGACTTCTTTTTGGTGTACACTGATAATTATTTTACAGACCCAATTCTTAAAAATAAGAATAGAGCGCTTATCTTTAAGTTCAGTTACTGGTTTAATTTATAATACAAGCTTTTTATGGGGACTACCTTTACGCTCACTGGGCAGTATGTAGATATTTTAAAAAAGGATATCTACCCTGCGCGATTAACCGTCACAAATGGCCAAATAGAAAATATAGCGCCATGTGAAAATGCGCCCATGCACTATATATTGCCTGGATTCATAGACAGTCATGTACATATTGAAAGTAGTATGCTTATTCCAAGCACTTTTGCAAAACTTGCGGTGGTGCATGGCACTATTGGCACGATTAGCGATCCGCACGAAATTGCCAATGTATGCGGCATAGAAGGTGTGCATTATATGATTAACAATGGGAAAAAAGTTCCCTTTCATTTTTTCTTTGGCGCACCCAGCTGTGTGCCAGCAACCATTTTTGAAACAGCCGGTGCATCCATTGATAGCGAACAAGTAGCTGAATTGCTTGCACACAAAGATATTTATTACTTAAGTGAAATGATGAACTTCCCTGGTGTTTTATATAAGGACGAGGAAGTAATGAAAAAAATAAATGCAGCGCATAAGGCTGGTAAGCCAGTAGATGGACATGCTCCAGGATTAATGGGAGACAAAGCCATGCAGTACATTCAAGCAGGAATAAGTACCGACCATGAGTGTTTTACGATTGAGGAAGCCGTGGACAAATTAAGTTACGGCATGAAAATTTTAATTAGGGAAGGAAGTGCTGCAAAGAACTTTGAAGCCTTATATGAATTATTAGACGACCACCCTACCATGATGATGCTATGTAGTGATGATAAGCATCCTGACAGCTTACTTGATGGGCATGTCAATAACCTGTGCGCGCGTGCAGTAGCAAAAGGGATTAATGTATTTAATGTTTTAAGGGCGGCCTGTATTAACCCAGTTATGCATTATCATTTACCAACCGGTCAAGCACAGGTAGGCGATCCGGCAAATTTTATTGTGGTAGAAGACTTGGTACACTTTAAAGTGAAGCAAACCTATATTAATGGATCCCTTGTTGCAGAGGAAGGGCAATCCTTTATCCCAACAGTGCAAGAAAACGCCATTAATCAATTTAATACAAATCCAATTGCAGCAAAGGATATTCAATTGAGCAAGGAACATTATCCTATGAATGAGCAGGGTTTGATCCCCGTGATAGAAGCCATTGATGGTCAGTTAATCACCAACTGCCTTTGGATGCAACCAACTATATTAGATGCACAATTACAAAGCAATGTAAAAGAAGATGTACTAAAAGTAGTCGTGTACAATCGGTATTTTAATGCAGCACCGAAAGTTGCTTTTATCAAAAACTTTAATTTTTCTAAAGGTGCGATCGCATCTACAGTAGCACATGACAGTCATAACATCATCGCCGTTGGTGTAGACGATGCCAGTATTGTTAAAGCCATTAATTTAGTGATTCAGGAAAAAGGAGGCATTAGTTGTGTCCACGACCAAGAAGAACAAGTTTTAGGATTGCCTGTCGCTGGTCTCATGAGTACAGCGGACCCCTATTGGGTTGCCAAATCCTATACACAAATTGACTTAATGGCAAAATCATTGGGCAGTAAGCTTGGGGCCCCCTTTATGACCCTCAGTTTCATGGCATTACTAGTGATTCCCCATTTAAAACTAAGCGACAAAGGGCTATTTGATGGAGATGACTTTAAATTATTTTAAAATTGACGAGAAGAAACTTAGATTTGAAAAAAATATAAAAAATGGTTCATCATTTAAGTAAAAAGCACAGCTTGTTAAGCAATTGGATTGCGGAGTTAAGAGATGTTAATGTGCAAAATGATAGAATGCGTTTTAGACGAAATTTAGAGCGTATTGGAGAAGTGGTTGCCTACGAAATGAGTAAGGATATGCCTAACAAAACAGTCCCAACCACCACTCCCCTTGGCATTCACCAATCAAGGGTATTGGCTGAACAACCTGTATTGGCAACCATTTTACGCGCTGGACTCCCTTTGCACCAAGGCATGTTAAATTATTTTGACAAAGCGGACAATGCATTTATTTCGGCCTATAGAAAACATCATGCTGACGGAAGTTTTGAAATAAGTATTGAATATTTAAGTTGCCCTGACTTAAACAACCGGGTGGTGATTGTATCTGATCCAATGTTGGCAACCGGGGCTTCATTGGTTGAAACCATTAAAGCCATTACCAAAAATCAAACCCCTAAGGAATTACATATTGTCGTTGCCATTGCTAGTCAAAAAGGCATCGAAACGGTGGAGGCCGCATTAGGGAAAGAGATCCCAATTTGGTGTGGTGATATTGACGATACTTTAAATGACCATAGTTACATTATTCCTGGCCTAGGGGATGCAGGTGATTTAGCGTATGGAACCAAAATGCAATCCTAATTAAGGACTTCGTATCTTTGTAGCAAAACCTATTCATTGCTCAAAGAATTAATCATTTCAATTCGTGCATTTTTCTTAGCACATCAATTCATTATGCAACATCGCATGTGGAGATGGATGATTTTACCTGGAATGATTTATGGTGTTTTGTTTGTTTTTGGTATTAATTACTTTAGCCTAACTTCTAGTACATTTATTGAATGGATTATTTTAAAAACTGGATTGAAATCATGGGTTGATGCGATTGGAAGTGATTTACTTGGTTTTTTTATTACCATGGGAAGTTTTTGGCTATGGTTTACCCTACTGCTTTCTTATTTTGCTATTTTTAAATTCCTATTACTGATTCTATTTGCACCCGTATTTTCCTACCATCATTTACGCATTGCAGCGATTCAACAAAATGAAGAATTTGTATTTCAATGGGGCGCCTATATGAAGCTTGTTTTTAGGGCAATTCTATTATCAATTACCAACTTGCTTTGGCAAACAGTTTACTTGATCCCTATTATCTTGGTTTGTACTATTCCCATTATTGGATGGTTCACACCTATATTCACGATATTAATTGAGTGCTACTTTTTTGGATATGCCATGTTGGACTATGGCTTAGCAACAGAAAATAAAAATAGGCTTACAGCGGCCAACTATGTGAGCAATCATAAAGGCTTACCCATTGCCAATGGAATTGCATTTTATTTAATGCATTTAGTTCCTGTAATTGGTTGGATGACTGCTCCATTTTATGCTTTAATAGCTGCGCATTTAAATACACAAGAAATAAAAGACAATAATTAATGCAATTAGGAAAAGTATTTTTATTACCCATGTTATTGCACGAGGAAGGCTGGGAAGCCATTCCAGGGGATACCCAAAAATGGATTGCACAATGTGATGCTTTTTTTGTTGAAAATGAAAAAACTACCCGTAGATTTTTTAAGAAAGTTTGGAAAGAAATGGTTATCGATAATTATATTTGGCATCCAATCCACAAAGTGGAGGAAGCGCAAATTAATTCATTCAAAGAACTATTACAGCAAGGTAAAAATATTGGTATTGTTTCAGAAGCAGGTTGCGCAGGCATCGCTGATCCAGGTCAACTATTGGTAGCGGCTGCACAAGCCATTGGCGCTATCGTAAAACCATATACTGCACCCTCTTCATTATTGCTTGCATTAATGGCAAGTGGAATGAATGGACAAAATTTTCAGTTCCACGGTTACCTTCCTATTGATAGCAATGAAAGAAAAAATAAAATTCAAAGCTTAGAAGCGGAAGCCAATTTAAAAGGCACTACACAGTTATTCATAGAAACACCGTATCGCAACAACCCCCTTTTTGAGGCAATTATTCAATACTGTCACCCACAAACGAGGCTTTGTATTGGAGTGGATATGACCGCCCCCAATGAGTTTATCAAAACTGCCTCTATTGCTTATTGGAAAGCCAATAAACCTGAATTACATAAAAAACTAGCGGTTTTTTTATTGGGTACAAAGTAATTTCCGAATTGAATAAAGGGTATGTATTGTATATATTAAAGCATGCAAAATACCTATGCTTATTGGAAGGCTGGCCATCCACTGGTATTTATATCTTTTCATTTATTGACTGGCTTGTTATTCACCTCCTGGTATGGTAAAATTCAAAATGGACAAGGCCCCCTTTACGCAATTTTATTAATTGGTGGGACGCTACTATTTTTAATATTGCTGTCCATATTAAAAAAACAAACCTGGCCTGTTTCCTTTTCCATTTCCATCGTACTCTTTTGCTGGGGCATTGCCATTCAGTGGGCCTCACAGCAATTTAGTATCATTCAATTTCAAGTACCCATATCATATATACAGGTATGTAGAAATTGGGTGATAGAAAAAAAAAACCACACGATTCCCAACAAAGAAGCCAATGGATTTGCACTCGCCATTTTATTAGGGGTAAAAATGGATATCAATCAATCCCTCATTAATGCGTACACTCAATTAGGCATTGTACACATCATTGCGATTAGTGGCATGCACTTGGATATCCTTTTTAAAAACTTAGCCAAATTCACCCAATTGCTTCCTAGAAATAAAACATTTTTAATAATAGAACTGCTACTGCTGCTGTTTTCGGCCTGGACCTATACCCTAATGGCATTTGCAAGTCCTTCCATCGTAAGGGCCTGCATTTTTTTTACTATTTATACCATTGGTAAATTTATGGGGGCGGCCGTTTTCACGCTCAATGCGATTGCCGCAGGAATCTTAATTTTACTTTTGGTGCAGCCCAATGGGATTTACCATATTGGCTTACAACTATCTTATGCTGCTATAATAGGCATTCATTTGTTTTATCCGTTGTTGTATCAATCACTAACATTAAAAAATCCAATAATACAATTTCTATGGAGTAATTGTTGTGTAAGTATGGCAGCACAATTAACCACATTGCCCATACTGGCTTTGCATTTTCACCAAATTGCAGGATGGGTATTGGTGAGCAATTTTATCATGGTCCCCTTAAGCAATATTATGTTGTACGGCTTGGCCCTATTATTGATTTTACCTAATCAGTTTTCCATCACTCTATTTTGGGGGCAATGCATCCAAAAATATATCATCGGTTTCAATGAACTGGTGCGTGGTTGGTTCTTATACACGAAGGCCGAGACCATTCAGTTAAACATGAATAATGGAGCAATCCTAGTGTATTATTTAATACTGCTTTGCCTATACCTATGGTTGTATTTAAAAAATACTTGGTACTTATTGGGCATTTTAGGCACTTGTATACTTTATTATCTAATAAAGTTATTCAGCTAGTCAGCTTTTTTGTGGAAAATCTGAAAAAAATAAAAAGGATTAAGGAGTTAACTTCGCCTATGGAAAAGAAAATACAATCCGCCCTCATTTCAGTATTCTACAAAGACGGTTTAGCTCCATTGGCCAAAACCTTACATGCATTAAATATTACCATTTACTCTACAGGAGGGACCCAAAAGTTCTTAGAAGAACTAGGCATTCCTTGTATTGCAGTAGAAACAGTGACAGGCTACCCATCCATTTTAGGTGGTCGTGTAAAAACCTTACACCCTTCCGTATTTGGCGGAATTTTAGGTCGGAGGTATGAAGCACAGGATTTAGAAGAGATGGCACAATATAAAATTCCTGCATTGGACTTAGTCATTGTGGACCTTTATCCTTTTGAAGAAACACTTCATACCACCGATGAAGAAAAATTAATCATCGAAAAAATTGATATCGGCGGCCCCTCCATGATTCGTGCAGCAGCAAAAAATTTCCGCGACTTGGTGGTTTTATCAGCCAAAGACGATTACCAAAAACTGAACGATTTGCTGTTGTCTCAAAACGGCACAACAACATTAGCACAAAGAAAAGCATTTGCTGCTAAGGCATTTGAAGTAGTAATGCATTATGATATCGCGATTAGCCATTACTTTAATCCTACCAACGGAACCGTTTTGCGTTATGGCGAAAACCCACATCAGGTAGCTACTTTCCATGGTAATTTAGAAAAGTGGTTTACTCAACTCAATGGAAAAGAATTGTCCTATAATAATTTAGTGGACGTAGATGCTGCCATCGCGTTAATTGGTGACTTAGCAGCAACAAGTTTTGCTATCATTAAACATACCAATGTATGTGGTGTTGCGCAACGAGCTACGGTACATGAAAGTTGGACTGCCGCATTGGCCGGTGATCCTGAAAGTGCCTTTGGTGGCGTTTTAGTAACCAATGGCTGCATTGACAAAGCAACAGCAGAAGCCATTCAGGAAATATTTTTTGAGGTATTAATTGCACCCGCATTTGATGCTGAAGCATTGACCATTTTAGCAGCAAAAAAGAATCGTATTCTTTTACAAAGCAAGGAAAATCTTGTATTTAACACTACTCAACAAAAATCAATTTTAAATGGCATCCTTGAACAAGGAATTGACAAGGGCAACTATGCCCATTGGGAGGAGGTTGGCGGAAGGCCATGTTCAGCTGAAGAGAAAGAAAATTTAATTTTTGGCAATATCATTTGTAAGCACTTAAAAAGCAATGCGATTGCACTCATTAAAAACAAGCAATTGGTGGGCAAGGGCTGCGGTCAAACTTCTAGAGTAGATGCTTTAAGACATGCTATTGAAAAAGCAAAACAATTTAATTTTGAACTAAATGGTGCCGCATTGGCCTCAGATGCATTTTTCCCTTTTGACGACTGTGTGCGTATAGCACATGCGGAGGGGATTGAAGCCTATATTCAACCAGGCGGATCAGTGAGAGATAAAGATAGCATCGCCTATTGTGTAGACAATGGATTAGCGATGGTAATGACCCAACAAAGACATTTCAGACACTAGTATTTATAATTTTTATAGCAAATACATGTCTAGTCAAAAAAAAGCATACTTGGCCCTCACCATCACCAGCGTCGTATGGGGTACCACTTGGGTGGCCAGTAAAATGGGGGTAAAACATATGCCCGCTTTTGAATTAGCTAGTATTAGGCAATTTTTAGGCGGCAGTATTTACGTTATTTTCTTTTTAATCAAAGGAGAAAAATTGCCTACTGGAAAACAATTATTATGGTTATTTCCACTTGCCTTTTTAATGTTTGTATCGGCGAATGGCATTGCCACTTATGGACTTCAGTTCATAACAAGTGGGCTAGCTGCTCTAATTGCTGCACTCTACCCATTATCGGTGGTACTCATTGAGCGTTTTTATTTTAAAGCGATAAAAATAAATGCTCCTACTTTAATTGGTTTATTATTGGGGCTGATCGGTATTGGTTTTATATTTTACAAAGACAGCCTGCAAGTCCACGGCGCCAATTATTTACTAGGTGTTGGATTGTCTATGTTTGCCATGTTTTCATGGAGCGTTGGCTCAATTTTAATTGCTAGAAATAAAATAAACATGAACCCGTACAATTCAATAGGCTGGCAAATGTTAATCAGCGCTGTTTGTATGGCAGTATTTACTTTATCAACAGGTGACTATATTCCATTAAATGCAATACCAGCCATTTCATGGGCTTCCATTATTTACATGGTGATTGGTGGTTCTATATTTGCTTTTGTTTCCTTTATTTATAGCATGAAGCATTTACATCCAGCAATCGCATCCCTATATGCTTATATTAACCCCATTGTTGCTATATGGGTGGGCTCCTTACTTGTCGAAGGAGAGGAAATAACTTGGAATAGTATTATTGGTACCATTTGTACCTTATTTGGTGTGTATCTTGTCAATAGAAGTTTGAAAAAACAAAAAGATCCAGTAGAAGCAGTTGCAGATGCGGACGGCATGTAAGAAAATGAACAGTTCGCTTAATTTATGCTCATTTATTTATTTTTTTGTGCTCGGCTTTCCAAAGTTGATTAAATGATTTTTTAGGGAACAGCAACGGTGCTCTTTGGGCACTCCAACCCTTAAACATTTTATTCACCATCCAATTTTTAATCGCCGCATTACCCTGATTCATCAATCGTCGACTCATGGAGGACTGCTTCCATATTTTCCAAGCAAATTTTTCCGCAAAATCACTTTCTCCTGCAACAACAGCGGTTCTTCTATTTTCAAGAAGCAACTCATGTAAGTTAATTTTAACAGGACATACCGCAGTACAGCTTCCACATAAGCTTGAAGCGTAACTCAAATGCTTGTAATCATGCATTCCGCGTAAATGCGGGGTAATGACACTTCCAATAGGGCCGCTATAGGTGG